>NZ_PNDJ01000050.1:0-8447 GCF_005887255.1 Pseudoalteromonas sp. S1609
ACATGGATGTAGGTAAGGAGCGTGAGCAGGACGCGGAAGCTTTGCTCGGTTTTTACTTAGCCCACTAGGTTACAAACCTCGCGCCGCGATTAAACCGCCCCTAGTTTGAACAAATTTTAATCCGCAAAGGTCAACAGACCCTAGAACCCGATTAGATTTTAGTTAACCAACCGTGTTTATCTTCGCTTTTGCCCCATTGAATATCGTTCAATGCTTGACGTAAGCGTGCCGTTGTTGGCCCTGGTTCACCGTTACCTACTTTGTATTCTTTATCGTTATGGATAAACGTACCTACTGGAGTCAATACTGCCGCAGTGCCTGAAAGTGCTGCCTCAGTACCTGGTTTTGCTGCACGCTCTAAAAGCTCAGTGACAGTAAAGTTGCGCTCGCTAACCGTCATACCTAAATCTTTAGCTATGGTTAAAATGCTATTACGGGTTACACCGTGTAAAAATGTGCTGTCGAGTGCTTTTGTAATGATTTCATTGCCATCAATTAAAATAAAGTTTGCGGCACCGGTTTCTTGTACATCGCCGCCTGGGCAAAATAAAATTTGGTCGGCTTTATATTTAGTGCGTGCTGCTGAAATTGGGCCAAGTGCGCTGGCATAGTTACCACCGCTTTTGATCATACCCATGTGCGGGGCACAGCGCATACCATCTTCTTCAAGTAAAACACGTAACGCAGTTGCACCACCTGAAAAATAATCACCCACTGGCGATAATAATGTGTAAAGCAACGAACTCATTGACGGTGCAGCCGCTTTACCAATGGCAGCTTCTGTACCAATGTGGGTTGGGCGAATATACATAGAACCAGGAGGAAGCGGCGTTTCATCGGCGTATTCACGAACAATATCGATGATCATTGTTTTTAGCATCTCGCCATCAACAGCAGGTAAACTCAACAATTCAGAACTTTGCTGCATGCGCGCAATATTAGCGTCCATTCTAAAAATATTAACCGAGCCATCTTCGTGACGAAAGGCTTTTAACCCTTCAAAACATGTACTTGAATAATGAAGAACGTGCGCACCTGCATGCAACTCAAGCTTATCGCAAGGAACAATTGAGCTTTCGCCCCACTGATTGTCAGAAAACTTAGCTTGAATCATCTGCGGCATAAACACAGTACCAAATGCTGCCATTTTTATTCTCTCTTGTGTGGTCTATTTTTCTCCATTGTATGACAACCAGCTACTATTTAACCATAGCAAAACGAGCTGTTTTTAAATTAATTAGAAGAATTTTTTGCATGTGCTGATGATTATTTAATCAATAAAGCGCTTGCTAACTCTTTAATGCAATAATCAGCTAACATTTTATAGTTAGCTGATTATTTAATGCATACATAATAGTAGCGGCTATTTTATTAACCTCTATTTAAATGAATAACGTAATATACGCTTTAACACTGAGGTGTATTGCTGAAAAAATCCGCCAGTATTATAAGCAATCCCCTGCTTTTGTAATGCGGCTTGCACTTTAGGCGCAATTTCTTGATAACGCGACGACGGCATATCAGGAAATAAATGATGCTCTATTTGAAAGCTTAAATGCCCAGTTAAAATATGAAACCAACGCGCCCCTTTAATGTTTGACGAACCCAGCGCTTGGCGATAATACCACTGCCCTTGGCTTTCGTTTTTGCAGTCTTGCTCATAAAAGGTATGGGTTTGCTCGGTAAAATGACCACAAAAAATAATGGTTGAGGTCCATAGGTTACGAATTAAGTTTGCCAAAAAATTACCGCTTAATACCCATAAAAACAGTGGTCCCGCCAAAACTGGAAATAACACATAGTCTTTAATTAGTTGGCGCGCCCCTTTACTAAAAAAGCGCTTTTTTAAAGTGCTATGCGCTACAGCGCCTTTACGGTTTGGTTTCTTTTTACCTATAAAGACTCGCTCGCCTGCGAGCTCATGATACGACACGCCCCACTGAAACAGCACGCTTAAATTTAAATAGGTAATAAACTGCCATGTATTTTTTAGCCGCCATTTAAAGTCATTGCTCAACCTTAATAAGCCATAACCAAAGTCACGATCTTTTCCGATAATGTTAGTGTAAGTATGATGTTCAAAGTTATGAACGCGGTTCCAGCTTTGGCCATCGCAGGCTATATCCCACTCGTAGCTTTTAGAGTTAAGTTGTTTGTCGTTCATCCAATCGTATTGACCATGCATTACGTTGTGGCCAATTTCCATGTTGTCGAGAATTTTAGCCAAACCAAGTAATAAAACACCCGCTACCCACAATAATGGCTGTACAAAACCAAGCATCAATAAAATCCGTCCGCCTATTTCGCAAAACCGCTGCTTACGCACAATAGAACGAATATAGTTTGCATCCTTTTGCCCAACTGTAGCTAATGTCGACATTTTAATTTCATCTAAATCATCGGCTAACTGTTGATAATTTATAGTTGTCATAGCTGTAACTCCAAATCGCTAACGGCTTGGCTCACGCACAGTTGAATTAACTGCTCGCCAGTATCTGATAATTGATTAGTTTTTAAATTACGCACCACTCCCGACTTTTTAATGCACTGGCATTGATGGCAAATACCAATGCCGCAACCACGCTGCACAGGGAGTTTTTTTGCTTCAAACTGGTTTAATAGCACCTCATTACTAGTCACTACATGCGTGTCTTTATTTATTATTACTGAAAAATGATTGTCGTCAGTCAATTTAGGCATGGATAGAGCAAACGATTCTTGGTAATAGGTTAAATTAAGTAGACGAGTAAAATCTGCAACTTCTTGCATAAAGCCAGCAGGACCACAGCAATATATATCAGGATTATCGTCCGTATTTATATGAGTAGTTAAATATGGGCTTCGATCCCGTGTAAGCATTACGTAAGAAAAATGATTATATTGCTGTGTCAGCATTTTTAACTCATTAGTGCATTGATGCTCACCTGCTTTAGCAAAGTAAATTAATTTTATCTGATGCTCAGTATTACTTAGCTGCTGATCAAGCATTGCAAGCATAGGCGTAATTCCCGAACCACCAGCAATAAACGTGCTGGGTTTGTGCCAGCTTTTAAATACAAAGTCGCCACTTGGTAAAGAAATATTACACCATGGCTGCACCGCTAATGCATTTTGCAATTGGCTTGTAAAATGACCTTGCTGATCTGTTTTTACTAATAAACGAAGTAAACCTGTCGCCTTAAATTGTGCGGGGCTGCATGCCAAAGTAAACACTCGAGTAAGCAAACGTCCATTAGCTTCCACCGTTAAGCTAATGTGTTGACCAGCAATATGTATAGGCCACTTGTTACTTGGTTTAAGTGAAATACTTAAAAATTGCCCGCTTAGCGCTTGAACATCAACAACCTTGGCTCGAAAAAGGTCAGCGCGCCACCCAGGTTTAAACACTTGAATTATTGGCTCAATATAAGCTGCAAAGCTTTGATGGTGTAAAAACCATTTTGAAAATTGATCTAATACCGGAGTTAACATGGTTATAAATTCTCTATTTAAATCGACTACCCATTAGTTTCTGCTGGGTTTTATATTTGAGCATACACGTGTAAGCCCAAACTTCAGCGCACAAGTGTACGCTCGAATTTTTAAATTTCAACCCCATTAGAGTAATTATTCAATTTTTCTAGAGCGATATTTAAAGGTTAACAACGCTCAAGTACCCAATGGACAACGATTAAATTGCGTGTACTTGTATTTATCCCAAATACTTAACACCATGATAAATAGCGTGCTAAGGTAGTTAAAATTTAGTTAATTTTGGAAGCCATTATGAACAAAATAACAACGCGTAAAAAATTTTCTACACTTGCCAAAATCAGTTGTGCATTTGCACTTTCGGGGCTCACCAGCCTCAGTACTTATGCAGTTGATTTTAAAGAACTGGATAAATTAGCGCTTAATGTAAAACCGGTAACTGTTGCCCAAGGAATTTCAATTCCGTGGGCTATTGAGGCTCTGCCAAACGGTGACTTATTAATAACCGAGCGCAGCGGCATCCTTTATTTACTTCGTAATAACTCCACCAGCTTAACTAAAATCACAGGGCTACCAAAAATAGATGCCAACGGCCAAGGCGGGCTTCTTGATTTAGAGCTGCACCCTGATTTTGCTAATAATCAATGGCTATATATTACTTATTCAAGCAGTGAAGGCGATGGCGCAGGTAGTAACACCGCACTTATGCGTGCAAAGCTAAAAAACGATCACAGCCAACTACTTGAGCCACAAAAATTATACAAAGGTGAGCATAACTCTAAAAAAGGTCAGCATTACGGCAGCCGTATTGTGTTTGATAACCAAAACTATGTGTATTTTTCGATTGGCGATCGCGGCTCGCGAGATATTAACCCACAAGATTTAGGCCGTGATGGCGGTAAAATTTATCGTTTACACGACGATGGTAAAATTCCATCCGACAACCCCTTCGTAAACCAAAAAGGTGCAAAACCAGCGGTTTGGTCTTATGGGCATCGTAACCCACAAGGTATGTGGTTCGATGGTGACAATAGTGTATTTTGGGCACACGAACACGGCCCCCGTGGTGGCGATGAGCTTAATATGATTAAACCTAAAACTAACTACGGCTGGCCCGTGGTGAGTTACGGTATTGACTACAGCGGCACCTCGTTTACCGATTTAACCGAAAAACCGGGCATGCAAGCGCCCATATTACAGTGGACACCGTCTATCGCTCCTTCAGACATGTTGCTAGTAAAAGGTGATAAATACCCTGAACTTAAAGGTAAATTTTTACTCGCTTCAATGAAATACGCCTTTGTTAGCGTATTAGAAATAGCAGATGGCAAGGTCGTTAAACAAAGTAAATTACTTGAAGGTATTGGCCGTATTCGCAGCCTAGCCCAAGGTGATGATGGTACTATTTACCTTGGATTAGATGGCCAGGGCATTGTGCGACTAGATCCTAAGTAGTCATTTAATACATCTAATTACAGTAACAGCAAACTTTTTGCAGCTTAACTGCGTACTGTCACTGTAATTAGCTAATAAACAACGAGGGTGTTGATGTTTTCATTTTTAAAGCCAGATCCAATCAAAAAATTGCGTAAAGAGTACGATGCAAAATTAGAGCAAGGCATGCAAGCACAAAGAAAAGGCGATATTAAAAGCTATGCGATGTTAACTGACGAGGCTGAAAAAATCTGGAATGAAATAGAAGCACTCGAAGCCAAAAAAGCCAAGTAAACATATAGCCTACCAATTCAAACCAATCCCGCGTTAAAAACGCGGGGTTTTAATACTTACAAACATCCTTTTTTAAATCCACTTAAGCCCAACCAGATAATTCCCTAGCTTAACCTCCATCGTAACTAGCTTTTAATTGAGCACAGCTCATTATACTCATAGCATTATTGCCTTCTCTTACTTATGCTCATAACCCACCTAAAAACTCGCATAAACAATTATTTACATTAACGTTAATTAGTGGAATTATTAATCTAGTCCAAAAGAGTTGATGCATTGTTTGAAGTAGCAGAATATTAAAGCGCTGATGATTTTGTGAGTGCGAGGAAAGCATTTTTAGTAAAGTATGTAATTAAGCCATAAAGCATCAAAAATTTACTGGAAAAAATGCAATATAATGAAAAAATTATAATTAAATCAAGGAATACAGATGTACACAGGTAGTTGTTTATGCGGCTCAATCAACTTTTCAATTAATGGTAAAGTTACTGATATTATTCATTGTCATTGTTCGCTTTGTCGTAAGGCCAGTGGCAGTGCTTTTGCTACTAATGGATTTATTAATGCCAGTGATCTGACATTAACTGACTACAACGGCACACTTACTTTTTACCAAAGTAGTGAAGGTAAACGTAAGTACTTTTGTAAAACCTGCGGCGCTCCAATTTATAGTGCTAACGCTCAATCTCCTCAACGATATCGCCTTCGATTGGGCGCGTTGACCTGCGATATAACAGAGCGACCCATATCGCATAATTTCATCACCTCAAAAGCTAATTGGGAAGACTTAGATGCTCAGCTTCCTCGTTATGAGGGACATGAGCCAGGGCGAGAGTAAATCCATATAAATTTATCTATTTTTTGAAGTGGGAGTTTGAATGAAACTGAATCAAGTAACTTTGCCAGTCAAAGATATGAATGAAGCGGTGAGTTTTTATCGCACACTTGGCTTTACCCAAATTGTTGATACACCTCATTATGCACGTTTTAGTTGCCCTGAAGGTGACTCTACATTTTCATTGTCTTTAGAAAGTGAATTTTTTGAAAATCATTCTGTAATTTATTTTGAGAACGATAACCTTGAGCAATTGTGCCAGCAGTTAATCAAAAAAGGGATCGTATTCGAACAGCAACCCACAGAGCAAAGGTATCTATGGAAGGAAGCGGTTTTAAAAGACCCTTCAGGAAATAAAATTAAGCTCTATAAAGCTGGAGAAAATCGATTAAACCCACCTTGGAAGGTACAAAAACAGCCATAAAGCTGAACACGAACCAGCATTGCGCTAAGCAGCTAAATGCTGGCGTTTAAGTACTGTACTTAGTTATTTATATTCCACCTTAGCGGTTAAGCGATTAAATAATCCTGGGAAAAACCGTTTTATAAACGGTGCCCAACCACTCAACCCTTGGCCTATTACTACTTCATCCTTTTTATTGTAGATTGCAGTGAGCATTTTTGATGCGGCTACATTTACGTTCATACCATTTTCTATTGAAGGCTCAGGTTTGTTTTGCGCTTCCCCTTGTTCGTTCAATGAGTTATGGGCAATCGCCGTTTTAATTGAGCCTGGGCAAATAGTTAAGCAATGTATGTTGTGCTGCGCCACTTCGGCGCGTAAGCAATCCATAAAGCCTACTACAGCGTATTTACTGCCTGAATATCCGGTTCTAAACTTAGACCCTACTTTGCCTGCCACGCTACTAATAGCCACTACTGAACCGCTTTTACGTGCCACCATTGAAGGTAATACCGCTTTAGTGAGTGCAATTAAGCCAAAGTAATTTACTTCCATAAGTTGCCGGTACACTTTAAAGTCGTTTTCTAAAAATAAGCTACGCTGTGATACACCGCCGTTATTAATTAAAATATCAATGGGGCCTAAGCTATCTATTTTCTCCGATACATCCTGCAGTACCATTTCGGGCTTTGATAAATCAAGCGGGATAACACGGTGCCCCTCGCCTTTTAACTCGTCTTTTACTTGGTTGAGTTTATCGATATTTCGCGCTGATAAAATAACCTTTGCACCTTGCTCTGCAAATTGTTTTGCAAGTTCTTCACCAATACCTGATGATGCGCCGGTGATCCACACTGTTTTATTATTATAATCCATGGTTTACCTTATATTCTTTGACTGGTTATACTTTAGTTGGACCCGCTATTTCATTCACTTGCTGCTCTAAGTTTTTGTAAAAGCCCATTAAAAATAGTAGCTCAACAGTGACATACAAAGGGCCAATAATTAAGCCTACTAAATCATCAACAAAAGCGGGCTTTTTACCTTCAAAATAATGACCAATAAACTGTAATATCCAGCCAAACACGAATACCCCAACTCCAATTACCAACCAAGGTATTAATGCCATTGCGGCAATTGGCTGGGCAGCTACCAGTAACAAAGTGAAAATAATTCCCATGATCAAACCAAGCGAAAAGCTCAACATAAAATAGTAAACCACAGAGGCTAATACAAAAATTTGCGCGCCATCAATGCTAAAATTAGCAATAGGAATTTCAATTCGGGCGAGTAAGCATAAAGCGGCAAACACAATGAGTGGAATACCAAAAAAATGGGTTAATACATTTCGTTTAGAGCGATGGTACAAACCATACTGGCCGAGCTGTTGTTCAAGGGTTTTCATGACGGCGTTCCTATTGTTATTTTTATAAGCAAAGTTCACCTTATAAAAAATGACACATAATAACAACTGATAACGATAGTTAATCTCTAAAAATGGTGAGCAGCACCTTATGCGTTATAGCTATAAATTAGGTAAGGTCATCGTTAATAATTAACATGATCAGCACCAGGAGGTTTACATGCTTTTAAAAACACTCGCCGTTGGCCTATTACTCGCTTTAGCTGAGATAATTAATGGCAATATTAGAGTAAGGATTTTACATCGATTTTACGCTCTAAAACGCGCTAAAACTCTCAGCTTACTTTTGGGCACTGCGATTATTTATGCCATTACTTGGCTGACCTTGCCATGGGTTAACCCTATTTCGTACTTAGATTGTTTAAATGTGGGTTTTGTTTGGCTAACAATAATGCTTAGTTTAGATATTGTTGTGGGCAGATATTTATTTAAGTATAAGTTGCACAAAATACTTGATGATTTTAACCTTTTTAGAGGTAACTTACTGAGTATGGGCATGCTATTACTTTTTATAAGCCCCTGTTTGGTTTTTTGGTTACAGATGAAAGTTATGGTTTAGAGCACTCCTCTAATAGCGAAGCGTCTCT
>NZ_PNDJ01000051.1:0-50859 GCF_005887255.1 Pseudoalteromonas sp. S1609
ATTTCAGAATCATGAACATCACTTTCAGGTTGTTCAGTATCTAGTACATCGTCAATATCTACTTCGTCTTCATCAACTAAGCTGTCGATATCTGGCTCTTCAGTTTGAGCTTCAGTAGTTGGTTGCTCAGCATCAAGCAATTGGTCAATATCAACTTCATCATCTTCTTCAACTAAGCTGTCGATGTCTGACTCTTCAGTTTGAGCTTCAGTAGTTGGTTGCTCAGCATCGAGCAATTCATCAATATCAACTTCATCATATCCTTCAACTAAGCTGTCGATGTCTGGCTCTTGCGTTGCAGTTTCAGTATCCGGTTGCTGCGCATCGAGCAATTCATCAATATCAACTTCGTCGTCTTCTTCAACTAAGCTGTCGATATCTGGCTCTTCGCTTTGAGCTTCAGTAGCCGGTTGCTCAGCATCAAGCAGGTCGTCAATATCAAACTCGTCGTCTTCTTCAACTAAACTATCGATATCAGGCTCTTCGCTTTGAGCTGCTGGTTGCTCAGCATCGAGTAAACTGTCTATATCAAACTCGTCATCATCAGCTTGTGTTGTTACATCATCTGCTTGTTCATTATTCTCATCAAGCAAGTCGTCAATGTTAAAGTCTTCGCCCTCTTCAGCAAGTTCTTCACTAAGTGCTGCCATATCATCATTCGATTCACCTTTAGGTTCATCTGGAAGAGCATCATCATCTTCTTCGTCAAACAAGCTATCTAAGTCATCCGAACTTAAAATGTCATCTGACTCATCAAGGTTGATAGCATCACCTGTATCATCGCCATCGGAACTGTCAAAGTCCTGTTGCATGAAAACATCAAGTTCATCGTCTTCAGTATTTTCGTCTTCAAAAACAACATCATCATTGAGTAAGCTTTCTAACTCATCTTGATCTAGTAGACTGTCATCATCGAGATCATCGTTAAATGCCACATCATCATCGAGTAACACGTCATCCATGTTGTCGTCTAATTGCACGCTTATATCATCAAGCGGATCGGGAGCTGGCGCTTCTTCATCAAGAATGGGCTCTGGCTCTTCATTTATTGGATCAGTAAACGCTGGAGCTTGAGGAATAAACTCATCATCGTCACTTTCAGGCTCTTGATTATTACTACGCTTGCGCAACCACATAACAACGGCAAAAATGATCAATAAAGCCGGAATGGTCATTAATAAAATCAGCACCAAAGGATTCGAAAGTAATGCGGCAAAGCTAAATTCACTCTCTTGCTCTACCTCTTTTAATTTTTGCTGCGCAATAATCTCATTTTGCTTAAGGATTAATTCTTTTAACTGTTGCTGTATTTCACTGTCTTGACCAAGCTGTAAACGAACGTTTTCTAATTCGTTTGAAATACCTGTAAGCTGTTTTTTAAGATTGTTGTTTTCAACTAAAATCTCTTCTACGTTACCTACTGAGCTTTTGAACTGCTGCTGAAGCTCAACTAATTTATTACCTTGGTCTGTTTTTATCGCTTTTAATTCTTGTTGTAATTCTTTTTTTGCTTCATCAACATCAGCTTTGCGAGCTTGTGTTACTTGTGTTTGTGCTGAGTTAATTTCTGCTTGAGTAAGCGTGCCATTTTTCTTTTTTTCCCACAGGTCATCATCTTGCTCAGAGCGTTGCTTAGCTAATTGCGGGTTTACTCGTCTAATTTCTGCCAAAGTAGGTATCTTTAAATAAGAACCGCTTTGCATGTGATTTAAATTTTGTTCTAAAAATGAGTTGGGGTTTTTGTTATACAAGGCCTGCATAACTTGGTAAATGCTAACTGAATTATCAGGACGAACCTTAACGGCAATGCGCCAAAGTGTATCGGTTGGTTTTATTGGCCCAATAGAACGCCCCTGTGCGCCGTAATCTGCGCCTTTAGGCCCTCTTAATTGGGTACTGTCTTGAGAGTAAACAGTCGTTACCATCAGTGCAGACGCTAATATAATAAGTGAAACGAAACCGCGCATGCTGATCCTTTAATGTTTAAATGTTAACACAGCGCTTTAAATTGGCGCTTAAACATTGATTATTCTTGCCGTTGTTAGCCACGTGGCTAACGCACATTTTTATTACAATCTATTTTTATTGCAAGCTCTATTCCAGTTACAAACTATAAACCAGTTAAGCCATAATATCCATCGCAACGCATTGAAAATAAATACCTTAAACATCTAGATAAAAATAATTTTATGTTGTTTATCAAAGTGTTTACACCGCAGTTGTTTGTAAGTGGCAAAAAAATGGCAATTAAAGCACAAAAAAACGGCAAACCACTTAGGTTTGCCGTTTATTGGATTATCACTATCTTCAGGCTAATTACATGTAATTAGCAATGAGTTCTTCTGCTATTTGCACACTGTTGGTTGCAGCCCCTTTACGGGTGTTATCACTTACTACCCACATATTTAATCCATGTGGGTGTGAAATATCGCCACGTAAACGGCCAATGTAAACAGTGTCGTTACCACTGGCATCTGAGACAGCCGTTGGGTAATCACCCGCATCATCAATTAGCTCAACACCCGGTGCATCGCTCAATAATTGCTTCACATGCTCAAAGTCATAAGGCATACGCGTTTCTATATTAATTGACTCAGAATGACCGAAAAACACCGGTACACGAACACAAGTCGGGTTTACTGCAATGGTCGTATCGCCTAAAATTTTATGCGTTTCGTTTACCATTTTCATTTCTTCGCGTGTATAGCCATTGTCTTCAAAGCTATCGATTTGCGGAATAACATTAAACGCAATTTGCTTAGGAAAAATGTCGTTTTCCATTGGGCGTGCATTCATTAAGTTAGCTGTTTGTTTTGCTAGTTCATCAACCGCTTCTTTACCTGCGCCCGACACTGCTTGGTAGGTTGAAACGTTAATACGATCAATACCGTAGGCATCATAAATAGGTTTAAGCGCAAGCATCATTTGAATAGTTGAGCAATTAGGATTAGCGATTATATTACGGTTTCTAAAATCAGCTAAACTCGCTGCATTCACTTCTGGCACAATTAGCGGCACTTCAAAGTCATTTCTAAAATGTGAGGTATTATCAATAACAATACAGCCTGCGTCTGCAGCAATCGGGGCATACTTTTCAGACACACTGCCACCAGCAGAAAATAAGCCGATATGCGCTTGGCTAAAGTCAAAGCCTTCAACATCGCGTACTTCTATGCTCTCACCACGAAACTTTATATCTTCGCCGGCACTTCGGCTGCTTGCTAATAAAAACAGCTGATCGACCGGAAATTTACGATCTTCCAAAGTTTCAATGATTTGACGACCAACAAGGCCGGTAGCGCCGAGTACGGCAACGTTATATTTTTGCGACATATTTCATCCTCTGTAAGCACGGTTAAAACAACCGCGCTAATTAAATTAGTTTACTGTGGTAAAGCCAAGCTGGGCAAGTGCAGCAAGCTCGGTGCTATCACCTTCAACCATCACAGTGCTAAACTCACGGCGGGTTGGGTAGTTTTTTCGTAAGCTGTCAAAGCCTTCATCGGCCAAGTGACGGAGTAAAATGCCATCATCACGGCGTACGTCATAAACTAAATGCACTAAACGGGCTATATCTGTTTCGCTAAAACTGCTTTCTAGGGTGACTTTTTTAATCGCAGGAGGCGGTAAAAAATCATCAAGCGATTTTATTGCGTTAACCCCTTTTAGCTCACATAAGCGCTGGTACAACATTTGTGTACCTCGCGCTTTACCTTCAAGGGTATGCCCTGCAATGTGAACACTGCCATAGCGCACGTGCTCAAGTAATTCAGTTAAAATGTTAGGTTCATTTTCCCAAACATCCAGCACTAAATCGAGCTCTGATCCGGCTTGCATTACTTCAAGTAAGGCTTGGTTATCAATCACATCGCCTCGGCTAGCATTGATTAAAGTCAGCCCAGATTTAAGTTTAGTTAAGCGTGTTTTATCAAGCATGTGTAAGGTTTTGTGCTTACCCGTTTTAACTAACGGCACATGAAAAGTGACAATATCTGACTGCGCTAATAGTTCATCTAACTCAACATGCTCGGTTAATAGCCCTTGCTCATGCTTAATTGGGTCGCACAATAGTAAATTAACGTTAAGCGCTTTTAATTTTTGCGCGAGGCAACTACCAATATTACCTACACCCACAATGCCGATTGTTTTACCGCTTAACGGGCTGGCATTTTCTTGACTTAATGCAAATAAGCTACTTATTACATACTCAGCTACGGCTATGGCATTACAGCCAGGCGCACTGGTAAAATCAATATTTTTTGCGTTGAGTAAATCGGTATCAATATGATCAACACCAATCGTAGCGGTACCTACAAAGCTTAGTTTATTCGCCTGTGCTAATAGGTCACTGTTAACTTGAGTAACTGAGCGGGTAAGCAGTACATCAACATCGATAAGTTGTTCAGGAGTTAATTGCCTGCCATCAAATCGTTCAACCTCACCCATATCTTTAAAGAATTGCTCAACTAAAGGCATATTTTGATCGGCAAGAATTTTCATTGTGAGTCCGTTTGGCGAAATGAGGCGCTATTGTAACGAACAACCCCCTATTAGCACAAACGAAAAAGCCGAGCATTTTGCTCGGCTTTAAAATAGGTAACGGTTAACTTAACCTTTGTATTTGCTCATTACTAGCGTGGCATTAGTACCGCCAAAACCAAAGCTGTTAGACATAACCGTGTTTAGTTCAACGTCTTTTGCTTCAGTTACAATATTCAAGCCTGCCGCTTGTTCATCTAACTCATCAATATTGATAGATGGCGCAACAAAACCGTGCTCAAGCATTAATAATGAAAAGATAGCTTCGTGTACACCAGCAGCACCTAGTGCATGGCCTGTCATTGCTTTAGTGGCACTGATCATTGGCGAATTACCACCAAATACTTCTTGAATAGCGCCAAGCTCTTTAACATCACCTACCGGTGTTGATGTACCGTGGGTATTTAGGTAATCAATGCTGTCAACGTTTTGCATAGCTTGACGCATACAACGTGCTGCACCCTCGCCCGATGGGGCAACCATGTCGTATCCGTCAGAGGTTGCGCCGTAACCGGTAATTTCAGCGTAAATATGCGCGCCACGAGCAAGTGCATGTTCAAGTTCTTCAACTACCACAATACCGCCACCGGCTGAAATTACAAAACCATCGCGGTTTGCGTCATAAGTACGTGATGCTTTTTCAGGTGTGTCGTTGTATTTAGTCGAAAGCGCGCCCATAGCGTCAAATTCCATTGCTAACGTCCAGTGAAGCTCTTCACCGCCGCCTGCAAAAATAACGTCTTGCTTGCCTAATTGAATTTGTTCCACCGCGTGGCCAATACAATGCGCAGAAGTCGCACACGCAGAACTAATTGAATAGTTAACACCTTTAATTTTAAACGGCGTTGCTAAACATGCAGAGGTGGTACTTGCCATAGTACGTGGCACCATGTAGGGGCCAACGCGCTTAACGCCTTTTTCACGTAGAATATCAGCCGCTTCTACTTGCCATTTTGATGAACCACCGCCAGAGCCAACTAATAAACCAGTACGCTCGTTTGATACTTGCTCGTCGCTAAGACCCGCATCTTCAATCGCTTGCGCCATTGAAATATAAGAGTAAGCCGCCGCATCGCCCATAAAGCGCATTGCTTTACGATCAACATGCTCTTTAACATCAATATCAATTTTACCTGATACATTGCTACGCAATTTGTAATCAGCAAATTCTTGATTAAAAGCAATACCACTTTTACCAGCTCTAAGTGACTCTAATACTTCTTGTTTATTATTGCCGATGCTTGATACAACACCGATGCCTGTTATTACGGCTCTTCTCATGGGTAATTCCCTTAGCTTAATACTTAATTGTGTTCTATTTTACGCGAATTTAATCATCTAAGTGGTCAGCTTTCTAGCGTACACTTGTACTCTGAAGCTACAGCTTATAAATAACGCCAGACTATTTCAAAGAAAACACGTAAAATAATTAAAAAATTATCTATAAATTGAATTGGTCATGATAAAAAACGCCCATATACACTTTAACGACTTAGGCACACCAGTTGCCAATGACTTTGACGATGTTTATTTTTCTAATGACGACGGCCTTGCTGAATCGCATTATGTGTTTTATCAACAAAACAGTATAGATACACGGTTACAAAATCATGACCGTGAACACTTTGTTATTGCCGAAACCGGTTTTGGTACTGGGCTTAACTTTTTAAATGCATGGCTGCAGTTTTCTGACCACTTACAGTGCTTACAAGTTCAAAATGAACAGCCAAATACAGTACAGCGATTACATTTTATTTCTTTTGAAAAATATCCACTTAGCGTAAATGATTTAAAACAAGCCTTGCAAGCTTGGCCTAGTTTAAGCCATTTAAGCAAGCAGCTCGTTGCCCTCTACCCGATTAATTTAAATGGCTGCCATCGACTAGAATTTGCCAATGGCCGTGTAATCCTCGACCTCTATTTTGGCGACGTACTGGAATGTATTAATAGCATGAGCTACCCACAAAGTGGACTGGTTGATGCGTGGTTTTTAGATGGCTTTGCGCCAAGTAAAAACCCCGACATGTGGCAGCAAAGTGTATTTAACGCCATGGTTGATATTTCTAGAAGCAATGCCACATTAGCCACGTTTACCGCTGCGGGCTTTGTGCGCAGAGGACTAAACGAGGCAGGCTTTAGCATGCAAAAAGCCAAAGGTTTTGGCCGAAAGCGTGAGATGCTAATTGGCACACTTGCTCAAGCCAACCCAAAACAATCAGCCCCCGCCTATTTTGAGCATCACCCCTCACCGCTTTCAAGTGTGGCTATTATTGGCGGTGGTATAGCGAGCAGTTGCATCCTTTATAGCCTCGCAAAGCGTGGGATAAAAAGCCACTTATTTTGCCAAGATGAAAAACCCGCAATGGGGGCATCGCACAATGTGCAAGGGGCTGTGTATCCGCATTTACAAGCAAAAAACTCGCCACATAGTGAATTATTTGCCCACAGTTTTTTATATGCAAAGCGGCTTTATAATCAATTACTCAACAATGGTTTTTTGTTTGATCACCAGTGGTGTGGTGTGCTGCAACATGCAGTAAAACAGCCATTGGCAGATCGCCATCAAAACCTCGCTGATAAACAACTGTGGCCAGAGCAGCTTATGCGAAATGTGACTGCTGATGAGGGTGATGCTATCGCTGGGGTTAAAACAGGTTACTCAGGGGTGTTTTTTGAACAAGGCGGCTGGGTTAATCCCCCGCAGCTAGTCTGTGCAATGTTAGATGCCGCACAGCAATTAAATGCGTTTGAAAGCCTATTTAACTGCCATATTGAGCAATTTAATAAACAACCCGATGGTTGGTACTTAACCACGCAAAAGCAAACATTTGGCCCCTTTAGCGATGTGATTATTTGTACTGGTGAGCACAGTGATGCATTTACGCAAACCAAAACACTTCCCATTGTTGGCGTTCGCGGCCAAGTGTCACATGTTCAGGCAAGCAAGCAATCACGTAAACTTAATACTGTGCTGTGTCATAAAGGCTATTTCACTCCCGCTTATTTAGATCATCATTGTATGGGCGCCACCTTTGAAAAAAATAGCAAAAGCCGTGAAGTGACCGAGCAAGACAACCACACTAACCGCGAGCAATTACTGAGTTTTTATAACAACACTGAATTTGCCACTAGCTTAGGCGATATTAGCTCAGCCAAAGCCGCTGTTCGCTGTAGTTTTATTGACCACTTACCTATGGCCGGTGAATGGGTGGAGCAAACTGATTATACACATGCATTTGCTAATTTACGCTTGGGCAAGCGCTATCAATATCAGTCGTTAGAAAAACCACAACAGGGCCTACATATTTTTACCGGCTTTGGCGCGCGAGCATTATGCAGTGCACCGTTATCTGCCGAGCACTTAATTAGTAGTTTAAACAATGAACCTCGCCCACTAAGTGAGCGTGTAAGCCAAGCAATTCATCCAGGACGTTTTATTGTTCGTGATCTTATTCGCAATAAAATTTAAAGGTAATAATACCTACAAAACCCTTTATTGTAATTATCAAGAACGCAATGTAGGTATTAGCTTATACCACCGTAACTATGTAACCGAAGTAATTATAAGGATCGAGTAAAAGTTCTAAAAAACACATTAAAAATAGCTAATTTTAATACTCAGTTAAGTAATGACTTTTTAACTAATATGTTTTTTAAAATAAGCTCATTTAAATCCCATTTACCCTTTAAAAATAATTCCCTACCCCAAGGTCTGTTTGTACGAACAACCTTTACACTATATTGAGAAGGAATTAATTATGAGTAAGACTTTAATTATTGGTGCAAGTGGTCAAATTGGTAAAATGGCTACCAAACTACTTTTAGAAAATGAGCAAAATGTTGTTGCACTTGTAAGAGACAAAAGCAAACTGCATGATTTAGATAGCCCATTTTTAAGTATTGTTGAACAGGATTTAGAAGGTGACTTTTCAAATGCCATTAATGGCTGCGACCAAGTTATCTTTGCGGCAGGTTCAGGTGGAAGTACAGGCACAGATAAAACCGTACTTATTGATTTGTGGGCAGCGACAAAAGCGGCAACTTATTCTAAAGAGCACGGTGTAAAACACTTTATTATGGTCAGCTCTATTGGCGCAGACGATCCAGATGCAATAGATAGTGACTTAAAGCCCTATCTAGTAGCAAAACATATGGCTGATGAGCATTTAATTCACAGTGGACTCAATTACACAATTGTCCGCCCAGGAACATTAACCGACGACAGTGCCTCTTTGGAAGTTACAACTGAACGTCCTAGCGATCAGTCAAAGGCTAAAATTAGCCGCGAAAATGTAGCCAACGCATTGCTTCACGTTGCTACAAACTCATTTAATAGCAATCGTATTTTTGAGTTATTTGATGGCGACAAACCAATAAAAGCCGCTATTAAGTAAACATTACACTCACTCCTTGCCATGCAAGCTGCATGGCAAGCAGAGTTAAAATCACTTTAAAAATAACCCTAAAACGCGCCACCGAGAGCCGCTTAAGTAATCGAATCCCTAACCAGGTGCCAATGGCTCCGCTTAAAATCATCGCCAGTGTTAACGGCAACCATTGCCAAAAGCTAAAGCCAAGCCCCGCATAAACAACGGCTTTTAAACTATGCTGCAAGGTCATAACACTTGAAAAAGTCGCGGTAAATTTAAGCTTATCGTAATGATTAATATGTAAATAACTCGCTACCAAAGGCCCACTTGCTCCGACAAAAGTCGAGATAAATGCGGTTATTAAGCCCGCTAGTAAGCGCCCTAATCGTGAGTCTTTATTAAATTCAGGAATTGTTCCCCACAGTAAATAAATCACAAATAAAGCCACAAACAGCTTCATGCTATCAAGGTTAATACCGCTTACTACTTGGCTTGATAGCCCCGCGCCAATTAATCCACCCAGAGTAAAATACAACAACATCGGCTTATCAAGATGGGCAATACTTAACAACAACCGATTGGCATTAGAGCCCAACTGCACTAAACCATGAACCGGCACCACCACCGCCATAGGCATAACCGACGCCATTACCACCAACAGCATTAAACCACCGCCCGCACCAAAAGCCGCCGATACAAACGAAGTAAACCCCGCTAGTAAAATGAGTAAAAGCGAAATTAAAGGGGAAATGTGTTCAGCTGTAAAAATATCCATATCTATGCCCGCTGTTAATCATTAACTCATAATACAAAAAATAGGCAAGTAAGCGACTAGTCTTTTAGTGGTATGGGGTTCGGGGTTCGCAAGATAAACCAAAGCACAATAAATTCAATAATTTCAGCCATAAAAAAACCCGCGACTTGATTGCTCAAGTTGCGGGTTTTTTAGGGTTTTTAAACAAACGAATTTAAAAACCGTTATTGGTGGAGCTGGGGGGATTTGAACCCCCGTCCGAAAAGCCTCGATTGTTGCGTGTAACTAATAAAAACAAGTACTTACTTTTAAATCATAACCTTAGTTACTTATAGTGTCTTCTAAAGTCTTGTGTAATCTTTTAAGTTTGGGCATTATGTGGTCACAATTATAAAAAGGGATTTCAATGCACGCAATTACTCCGTATCAGATTAGCTCCTTTAAAGAGCGTGATAAAGAAAAAAAAATAGCAATCTATCATAACCTGTCCAATGTCCGTTCAAATGATACTCTAGATATGATCCATAAGTTTATGGTTAAACACTCTGCTCACATTTATGATTACCCAAAAGAAAGTAAACTTTACAGTTTTAAAGATATAAATTTTGATAAGAAAAATAGAACTGTTTCTGCATTTTTTGAAACTGGCAGGTACGGTATAAAAAGCGAAATAAGAGATAAAAAAACTGGTAATCTAAAGTATCCAAAACTAGAGAATGATGCTGAGGTATTAAAACACTACATTCAATTTACCATTCCATCAGGCTCAACAGAAGGCCTTGCCCTTTTCCATAAAAGTATGGGCGTTGGAGTTAAATCTTTGTTTGCAGATATATTTAAAGGTCATTTTAAAGACGTAACTCAATCAACTCTTGAATTCAGAACCTATTCACATAAAGAAGCTCTTTCTGAATGGATCGATAAAGCAAAAATAAAATCTTTTAATGTTAAAGGTTATAAAGGATTTTCTGATATAACTGACTCTATATCAAGCATCGCAGAATGTAATGTTGAATTTTCTATAAAACCTAAACGCCAAAAGAATATAGCTGAATCTTCATTTGGTTATTTAAAAGATGCTATAGGAAATAATAAAAACCCAAAAATACAAGAATTTGTTGCAGTTTTGAACGAACAAGGAGCTTATGTAACAACTACTGCTAAACTAAATAAAGTTAGTCGCTCTTTCACTGTAGGTGCAAATGCAAAAGGAGCTTTTTGTGACATACTAATTAACGAAGATGGTAAGAAGGATGTTGAAATGGATGGCAATCAACCAATATTCGTTTCCATGCAAAAATGGTCCTATAAATTGACTAATGATATACTGAAAGGTATATACAAAAAGCAGGCTTATCAGTTAAATATATCTGGGTGATACTATGAGCTCTAAAGTTGATATTTTCCAAATTATTTTAGAACACTATAAAACACTAAAAGACGATGAATCTGAGAAAATTAGCTTTTTAGATTTACTAGTCTTCTTGGGCATACCCTTAGTAATTGTTTTGATCAATATAGTATTTTGTTTAACAGTAAGTCAGGAATTACGTTCTGCTTTAATAAATTTCGGTGCTATTTTTTCAGCCTTACTAATTAGTGTTCTTGTTTTAGTTTATGACCAACGAAGTAAAATTTATGATCGTAGAGAAAAGTTATCACCTGAACAACTTCCAAACTTCGATGCTTTGTTCACAACCTTAAAAGAGCTTTATCATAATATCTGCTATGGTATTTTAATCTCCTTGCTATTGGTTGTATTTTCTTTACTACAGATAGTTACAGTAGATTTAGAATTAGTAAAATTAAATCTGTATGTAATTAATCCATTGGTTGTTTTCGCAATATGCAGCACTATATTAACAACATTAATGATAGTTAAAAGACTACACAAATTACTCATAAACTTTGACAGGTTCACAAAGGACAACGATTCAAAACAGGACGAAGAAGATAACTCTGAATCATAGAAGCTATTGTTCCTAGCTATTTATATTAGGTCCAAACCTAATAGCATCTTCTAAATGACTTGGTGCAAAGTGCGCGTAAACCATGGTTTGCTCAATCTTTGCATGACCCAGTATTTGCTGTAACACTAAAATGTTGCCTCCGTTCATCATAAAATGACTTGCGAAAGTATGACGTAGAACATGGCTACACTGCCCTTTTGGTAAGTTAATATCCGTTTTATTTACCGCCCTTTCAAAAGCCTTTCGACAATCTGCAAATAATGGGCCTGACCTTTTAGGGATCTCATTAAACAACTTTTCACTAATTGGTACAGTTCGGTTCTTTTTTCCCTTGGTATTAATAAAGGTGATGCGGTAGCTATCGCCTGATTTTATAACCTGAGAACCTTTCAAATTACACGCTTCACTTATCCTACAACCTGTTGCCAAACAAATTTTAGACACGATTAAAATATGCGGATTAGTAGAGCGCTTTAACTCATTTAGTAGTGTAATTATTTCGTCTTCCATCAAAAATGAAAGCTCAGTTTGTTGCAGTTTGAAAGGCTTAATTTCAGCTAAGGGATTCGGATATTTTAACTCCCCTACTTCAATTAACTTATTGAACATACTCTTAATTAATACAAGGTCATTATTAGCTGTTTTCGGGCTTATTGGCGTTTCACCCGACATACGTTCACCACGCCATTTAACAAAATCTTTAGCCTGTAAGTTCATAGCAATTGGATTTTTCAGTGCTTCACAAATCATTTCTAATTTAGCTAAAGCACGTTGAGGGGAAGCATAAGTTTGACCATGCACTTTGTACCAAAGCTGAACTAAATCAGATAAGTGACGGCTATCAATTTTTTCTTGTTTCCAAGGCTTATCTTCCGCCTCGGCAATAGTATGATTTACAAATCGTTGCGCCTCACCACGGGTAGAAAAAACCTTTCTAATCCTACGCCCATCAGCACCCCAAGGACGAATGTCAACTTTGTAACCACCATCAACTTTTTTGATTGTCATAACTTTTCTCAAGGCATAAAAAAACCGCTAAAAAGCGGCTTTCATTCGTTTTGTGTTGGAAGCACAAAGCGAAAATCGTTTGTTGTTTGCCCATTAAAAATATATCCGTATACCTGAAAAGTCAACAACAAATATTTACTTTAAACTCTAGGTAAGTTTAAAAGCGTTGTCTGTATTTCTAACAAAGCTAATTTAACAACATAATTATCACGGGTCAAAAAACTTTGCTTTAGAATGATATTTATACTATTTTAATGTTGTCGGCTTATCTGCCCATAGCTCCATGCTCCCGACTTTTATTGGGCATTACTTACTTTTCAAGTTGCTGAACTTAGTTTCTGTTGCTTTTGCTCCAAGTAAATTTAATTTTGATAAAAACTAAACTCTAACTCTGATAAATAAAGGAAATATTATGCCTCCTGAATATTGGGTATATGCAATGTATGGTTCACTTTTGCTACCATTTATTTTCGCCCCTATAGACTCTGATAGTAATAAACCATTAGAAGAGCTTGCTAACGAACTGCTAGTGCAGTACAAAAATATAAAGCAACTGCCATTAAATGAACGCTTTGATGAAAAGCAAAAGTGGGACTCTCGATTATCTTTATATCTAGAAAGATGTGAAACTGAAAATCATATCCCTGAGTTAAAATTATCGTGAGTACAAACACATTTATTTGCCCTGTTTGCAACCTTTTAAATTTCAGGAATAAGGAAAACTCTTACAGGAAATCAATCCGATTAAAGCCGCCAAATATTGATGACTTAATCACTTATATTTCAGAAGTTACGATTTGTTCAGGTGTTGATTGCAATCAGGTTACAATAGTTGCGTACATTAAAACAGGCGGATTAAAACAGACAAAAGATGACAAGATTTTATTTCAAACTGTTGTTAGACAATGATTAAAATGCAGCTTTAATGCTGCATTTTTTCTATTCTTTTGACAATTATCGCTGATGTAGTAACTAACCTATCTTCATTTAGTTCAGGCAGTATTCCAAGTTCATGACTTTCATACAATCCCTCTTTAACCTCGTTAATTAACGCCTTTATATCAAATACAGGTTTGCTTTCACTAAACAATAGCCAATCCATTGAAACTTGTTTTTCTATCGAGGCCTGAACACACTGAGGAAATGGAATTGATCCCTTTTTTGCCATTTGCGCGCCCCAGTTACCATTTTTTTCAAAATAAATTGATAACTCAGTTAAATTTTTAAAACCATATAGAACCCTAATAGTTTCAAACACTTCTTTAGAATCTTTTTGCATTTTGGATACCTACAAACCAAAACCCATATAAAAAACCGTTTGACCGATATATAAAATGGGTTTACGCTATTTTTTATTGAATTAACACCCTTAAAGATAATATAGCATGAGCAACCAATTAATTTTATCTATTCCAGCCCCTATTTTGACATATCAAGAGTATGCACGCCTACAGGGGCTAACAGTAAAAGACGTTGTTAATGCCGTTTTTGCAGGAAAATTGCCAACTTATACACCTCCATGCTCGCCAAGTGAAAATCCAGCAAAAGTAAGAAAATATATCAACATGATTGCGCTTTATGCCGAAGCAGCCAAAGCAGCAAATATTGATATGGCCTTAACTTCAGATAAGCAGGTTTAAAAATGGCTATTCTATCAGAACAGCAATATTCAGAAGTTTTTCCTTTAAATACAGCAATTAATTTAACTGCTGGTTTGCGTCCTTCTTGCACTGCGAAAGATATATTTGAAAATGTATCAAAACCAATGAAAGAACGTTTTTTTGACTTTGAAGCTTGGCGCAATCGCATTTTTGAACGTCATTCAAACCTTGCACACATGCTAAGTACTGGGTATTTCCTTGCTGAAAAATTTAACGATTTAGCAGAAGCCAATAAACGCTTAAAAGCAGCCGATAAGGTTTTAACCATTGGTAATTTCAAATATGGGTATATCAATTTATCTTGCTCTGATGATGAATTAATAGAAATTGCTGAACAAAAAGCGCGTTACTGTGAGCTAAAAATTAGCAAACACGGTTATCAATTATCTGTTTATAAATTACTTTCTGAATACTTAACCTCTTTCGATATACAACCACCTGAATTGAATACGCCTTATTGCAGTTACTTAGCCGCAGACTCACTTAGAGGTGTATTAAACAGATTTGCTGACCCAATTTTTTGGCGCCGTAAATTACGCAAAATTCAGGCATTTACTGTTGAGCAATTAGCTCGTGATTTACGACTTGTTCATAAAAAAGCAAGCCCATATGTTTCCAATTATTCAATTCGTAAGCGTCGAGAGCGTAAACGCAAGTCAGCTGAATTAATGTCAAATTTATTCGCAGTACCAGATGGTGCAAACCCTTTTGATGAATTTGAAACACTGCAATCAATTATTGAACGTTCACATACATCAGGTAAACAACAAGCGGCCGAGCTTATGGTTCGTATCCGAGGCTTTGAAGAACTAGCTGATATGCACGGTCATCGTGGTGAGTTTTACACATTGTCAGCACCTAGTCGCTATCACTCAGTGCACTACACGGGCATACCCAATAGTAAATATGATTTCTTGAGCCCTATAGATACACAAGAGTATTTCAACAATATATGGAAGCGTGCTCGCGCCTTATTTTCAAAGCAAAACATACGTCCTTATGGGTTTCGAGTAGTTGAACCACATCATGACGGTTGTCCACATTGGCACATGCTTCTATTTATGGAAAAAGGTGATGCTATTCAAGTTCGTACAATTATGAAAAAGCTGTGTACGGAAGATAGCCCTAATGAATTTAGAACAAGCAGTACCCGCTTCAAAGCAATTAGGATTAATAAAAATAAAGGCTCTGCTGCTGGTTATATTGCTAAATATATTACCAAAGCAATTACGGGAAATAACATTGATAAAGTCGTTTGTCCTCAAGCTGGTGAAATAAATATACCGACTGCTGATGCTGCGGAATCTTCATCAACATGGGCCTATCAATTCACTCTTCGACGATTCCAACAAATTGGCGGCCCTTCAGTCACTCTTTGGCGTGAACTTAGACGATTAGGCCAAGGCGACACTGGCAAATGTGAGGTTGCAAACGCAATGAATACAACACTAGATACAGTTTCAAAATACGCACTTGAGAAGGTTCGTCATGCTGCTGACTCATCAGATTGGAAAGCCTTTTGTTTAGCGATGGGTGGAGTACAGGTTAAGCGTAAAGAACAAACACTTCGCATTCATTACCAAATTCCCGACATTGTAGACCGTATTACAGGTGAGATTAGTCGCTCAGAATCGAAGTCGCCTTACTTCGCTACAAAATACGGAGACCAGCCAGCTAACCGAATTTTAGGCGTTGCGTGGGATGCTGTTGTAGTAATCACTCGCCGTGGAACTACTCAAATACTCACTGAAACTGACCTTAAAGCACAGCGAAAAATCATGTGCGGTGTATCAGAACAAATACAAGGTTGGCACGATGACGGGCGTTTATTTGCACCTAGTGAAGAAGATATGCAGTTCCTAGAATCTTGTGCAATCGAAGACTACCAAAACATGTGCTTGTTCATGGACTACGAAGCTTTGGCTTCTAATGTCTCAAGCGACGAAGTCGCGCCCTTGGACTTGTGTCATTAAGTGTAACCTGAGGCAATTTATGGATTATCAGCAGCGAATTATAGATTTAATAACTTCACAGAAACAATTAATAGAAGACTACTCAAAGGAGCAATAACTATGGCTAGCATCGAAGGTGCAATTACAGATTTAAAAATCGTAAACAAAACGGATGACAAAGGTGTTCCCTTGCCTGTGGCTGGTGAATTTAAATTTCATACAAAAAGCCCTGCAAGCATTTGGAGTGTAAAGGTAACGCCTGACCAAGTTGAAAGTGGTGTTTATAAGCAACTAGAAAAGCTGCAATCAGACCCTAGTGGCTGGGGCTTAAAACCAGTCTTATTAAACCTTGAATACTACGAAGGCGCTAACGTAGCCCGCCAGATGGAATGGAAGGGTTTCCGACTTAATTCGATTGCTGATACAGAGCAACCAAAAGGCTGATTGTCATGGAAATGAGCCCTGAGCAATTTAACGAATTAATACTGAACATGCGTCTTATCTATGACGCGATCTTTTGCGCAACCTTGGCTATTTGTTTTGGCCTAGGCGCAATTAAAGGGGGTCAAAGGTGATTACTTTGTCTTCTTATTTTATCGGTGCTTTTGCCCTAGGTTGGGTATTTGGCGCTTTACCTAAATACTTTGAAAGGATGATTGAGGTTTCTACATCATGAAAAAACATATTTTAAAAAACAAGCTTGTCAAAGCTGGGATTGTAAGTTCATTACTGGTATCAAGTTCAGCTTTTGCTGAATCAGCGTTACCACCCGGTATTACTACAGCATTCACTAATTTTTTAGCTCAAATTACTGAGCTTGAAACATTGGCATGGACGGTAGTTCCTGTGATTGTTGGAGCATTTATTTTAATTAAATTATTCAAACGCTTTTCTAAGAGCGCTACTTAATTAATAACTTGCATTACAAGGCCAATTAAAAGTTGGCCTTTTTCAAGGCTCTAATATGAAAAACTTAGTTGTTTTATTTTTGTTTATTAGCTTTCGCTCCATTTCTCAAGAATGCCCAGCTACTGCTGAACCATTAGATAACCCACAAATAACACTCCCCGATTTTGATTTTTTTTATCAAGCATATTCAGCTGATAGTATTGTTATCTTTAAGCCTACAAACGACTATTCTGCTCGCTTTCAAGTGGTAGAAGCTTATTGGAGTCTTTTAGAGTCTTGTCCTAGCAGTTTTGGCGATTTTAGAATATGGACATATGAGCGTTTACCTGCAAATGGTGATACACAACAACGAGCTTGTGGTTATAAATATAGTAGAAACAAAAACTGCCCCACTAATTACTCGTTTAACCTATCAACTGAGTCATGCGAGGTCATAGACCCAACACTTTGCGGGACTGCTCCCGTTGAAAACTGCCCTGATGGATTCCCACCTGATTTACTGGGCTACCCAAATTGTGACAGACCTGATTTACAACAATGCTCCGATGGCTCCTATAAGCTTGCTACAGAAATTTGTTCAACTGAGCCTGTTGAGCCCGACCCAATAGAACCGGACCCAGTTGACCCCGACCCTGTTACTCCGCCCGATTCTGGTTACGATGATTCGCAATTAATTCAAGTTATAAGGGATTTTAAAGATCAAGAAAAAACATCTTCTGAACACTTAAGCGGTGCTATAGGTGATATTAAAACTCAAGTACAAGATTCATCTGAAAGCTTAAAATCAGCAATAATTGATAATATTGAAAATCAAACTTCTAGTATTAACCTTTCAATAGACCAACTCAAGCAAACTAATGACTCAAATGCAGCCTTAAATAGAGATGCTATTTTTACGGTTTCCCGAGATATACAAAACTTACAGGCAAGTACACAAAGCCAATCTGACAACATAGTTAATGCCATTGCAAAGCAGACCACAGCCCTCAATTTCAACGTGGATGATACTAACTCTAAGCTTGATCAAACTAATGCAATACTTGCAAGAATAGAAGAAAACACCCAAAAATGCATCCCCTCTGAAACCAACTCATGCCCTGCTGAGTGTGAACCTACACCTGAAAATAACCATTGTGAGACACCGCACGGTTTAACGTCCGAGCAAATAGAGAATACATTAAATGAAGTGGATGGATTCTTTGATGGTTTGATGTCTGAGTACACTAATTATTTTGAAACTCAAATTAACGAAATTAAAGATGGTTCACCTTTAGGCGCTGAAATGAATGAGTCTGCATTATCTGAATTTATGAACTATTTCACTTCATTCTTACCCTCTGCAAGTACCTGCATACCTTTACTTTTATATGAACGTGATGGCAAACAATACTTTATTACGTGTGAGTTCTCAGACAAATTCAAATCACTTTTTGGATGGCTGCTTGGTCTATATACGATTTTAAAATTAATAACTATTTTGATGTCGGGTATCACTCCTCGTAGTGCACAAACACAAACAAGTTTCTTTTAATTAGGAGATAAAATGCCAGTATTTTTACTACCAATAATCGCGGGGGCAGCAAACCTTATGCGCCTTCCTGCACTAGTCGCATTTCTAGCTGGTATCTTTGGTCAATTAGTTGCATTTTTTGCTAAGTGGATGACAACCAAATTAGCAATGCAGTTGACTATTATTACCGCTTTAGTCGCCTTAACAGTAGCCGCTTTTGCTGCCATAAAATCATTAATGCTCGGTATCTCACTAGTAGCCCCTGATTACCTTGTACATGCTGCATCTTTAGTAATACCTGATAATGCGGCCTTATGTGTTGCAGCTTTAATTAGCGCACATGCAATTCGCTATGTTTGGGTTTGGAAAGTGTACTTCATCGAATCATTTGGAAGAGGTAAATAATTATGCCCGTACACTTTATTACAGGTAAGTTAGGCGCTGGAAAATCACTAAACTCAGTAAATAGAATCAAAGAAAGACTTGAAAAAGGTCTGCCAGTTGCTACGAATCTAAATATAAACCTTGTGAACATGATAGGTCGCGATAAAAAAAACACGCGTCTTTATAGGCTACCAGATAAGCCTGAATTATTTGATTTTGAAACGATCGGAATTGGCAACCGCTCATACGATGAATCAAAAAATGGCCTTATCGTTCTTGATGAATGCGGTACTTGGTTTAACTCTCGCACATGGAACGATAAATCACGACAGGAGATTATTAACTGGTTTTTACATGCTCGCAAAAAAGGTTGGGATATTGATTTTCTAATACAAAATATAAGCCTTGTCGATAAGCAAGCAAGAGAAGCGCTAGGTGAGTTAGTTGTTCATTGCAGGCGGACAGACAAGCTAAATATTCCCTTTATTGGCGGCTTATTTAAAGTTTTGACAGGCTCAAAATTACCCCTACCAAAAATCCATTTCGGAATAGTTAAATACGGTACTTTGCCAACTTCTTTAACTGTCGATAAATGGGTTACAGTCGGCATCCGTCTTTATAGTTGTTATGACACTAAGCAAATCTTTTCACCTGACTACGAACATGGAACATATTCAGTTTTACCAAGCTATTACACACATGGCCGCTATCAACTACCTATGACAGCAAGGAACATTATGCGCCTTACAAAAGTTTATTTAAAAAAGCACTCTAAAACCAAGTTATTATTCTTAGGCGCACTTTTACCGATGCTCTACATTTATTTTTCACAACCTGAAACAGTAATGCCAGATACCCCCAAACCATCAATTATTGATACAAAAATTAATTTTAAAGATTATAAAATCACATCTTTTAGTGAATTACCTAATGCTACTAATTTTATAATTCAAACTTCCAGTGGCAATGCCATAAGTTCAGAGTTTTTAGTGGCTAAAGGCTATAAAATTAAAGTAGTTACTCCTTGCAATATCCAATTAAACAAAGGAGATTCTAATGAAAATATTTTTTGTTAGTTTGCTACTTATATCCTTTTCAAGCTTCTCTGAGACTGCTTTTCAATTAAAGAATGCACCGATAACAGATCTAACATCTTGGGTGTCAGATGCTACTGGAAAGTCTGTTATTGTTTCTCAATCAGCAAGCCAAACATTGGTAACTGCACATATACCTAAATTAAGTAATATGGACGTTATTTTATTACTAGAGCAAATTTGTAAATCGAATAATTTAATCGTTTTAAATTACGATGATTATATTCGTGTTGAAAGCGATGAAAATCAGATCGTAACCGTTGGCGCTCTTCAGTCTAGAGTTTATAGCTTTACTCATATACAAAACGACAAGCTGCTTCCTTTATTTAAACAAGCAATTGAAACACCTGAATCAGACAAAAAATTTATGGAAAAAGTTGATGATGTAAAATTTCAAATACCAAGCGTAACCCCTCTTCCAAATTCAAATTCATTACTTGTAATTACGACTCCTGAGGCCCATGAAAATCTAGCAAACCTAAGAAGCGCCCTAGACAAGAATATCAGACAAGTTTTAATTGAAGCCGTTATTATGGAAACTGATGCAGGGGATGGTTCATCTATTGGTATAGACTTATCAACAGCATTAAAGAATACAGGCTTTACCTTAACATCAAACCTTCTAGGCGCTTTAACTTCCACCCAGCCTTTAACTGGAGGCTCTGCGGTCTATTCATCAGGTGGTGATTTACGCGCTGTAATTAATGCTATATCAACCGAAAAACACACTAAAATTTTATCTACACCAACACTCCTTGTTATGGATAGAGAGCGCGGTGCTATATCTGTTGGACAAAACGTACCTTTTTTAATTGCTCAGGACACAACCGATGGCGGTAGAGTTTCAACAAGAATTGAACGCCAAAACGTAGGTGTTTCATTGAGCGTTATCCCTCATGTACTCGAAAATGGCAGCGTAATATTAAAAATCAATCAAGAGTCATCAAGCGTTACAGACTCAACTTTTGCAAGTGATATCATTACAAATCAACGCTCAATACAAACAACTGTTTCTGTATCTAATGGCCAAACTATCGTTTTAGGTGGGCTAGTTAGTGAGGAAAGTAGAAAAAGCCAAAAAGGAGTACCAGTTTTAAAAGATGTGCCATTTATAGGTAGCCTTTTTAAAACTGAAACCATTAATAAAGTTCAAAGAGAGCTAACTGTTATGATTAAAGTGCAACTTTTTTGATGGCAAAAACACAGCCAGGATTGAAACCGGCAAAGCAAAAATGATTGCAAAAACCACTTATTATCCTGGCTTAAAACCATAGTTTAGATTGCACCTTATGCGTTTACGCATGTAGGCCACACATAAATATTAAATTTATATTCAATCTAAAATGGCCGCAGCCGCAAAGCGACCAATACTTTACCTAGGCACATACCCCGAGCGCAGCGCGCTCCCCTTTGATAAACCGTTCTCTTATATACCTATTTTATGCTCTAGCGCCGCTTGCGGTGCTGGGGCATAAAATAGGTATATAATTTGGTTTAGAAATTTAATCGACGCTAAACTCAAAACTAGAGATATTTTCTAACTTCATGACTTTAACTGAGTTAGTTTCTTTGTTCCAAAGAAATAAATACTTATCTGTGACATCAATGTAGGTATATTTTGATATTTCACCATCTATTTTAAGCTGCTGGTTTTTATTTTTCCTTATCTCCGCAACATTATTTCCCATTGGAAAGGAATTAAAAACTAGAACTAAGCTTATAGAAATTATACAAAATCGATAAAGTGCATATGGGAAGCTTTTCTTAAACGAAGGTAAATTCATGAGAATAAGAGTTACCCCAAACGGTAACAGCATAGTCATTGTCATAAATTTTATGTAGCCATTAATAAATAAAGCAACAAGTATAACGAAGAACACCAAAAGCAACCCTGACCAAACTCTAATTTTTCTGTAGTCAATCTCAGGAGAATTTTCATCCTCTTTATGAGGAAATGCCCCCTCAATAATAATTAATGGCACATAAATTAAGAGAACTAGCACAACAAACGTAGATATTGGGTAAAGTCCATACTTCAATACATCAGCTAAGGTAATATAATTCAGTATATTTATATTAAATGCCTGCCAGAAACCAAATAAGTATAGAAGTGACAATACCATCCCAATTACTGTGGAAATTAATATGAATTTTTGGATCTTTTCCATAAGTTCCTTCCTTAAGCAAAGTCAATGTGGGCACTAAGTGGACAAGTGCTATAGAAATAAAAAAGCCAGCTAAAGCTTAATGCACTAACTGGCTGTTTTGTATCACTTTAAAGTGGTGGAGCTGGGGGGATTTGAACCCCCGTCCGAAAAGCCTCGACCGTCGGTACTACATGTTTAGTATTGTCATTTAATTAACCTTTAAATCCCGGACAAACACGGTAGATAAAGGCGAGGCCGCTTAGTTTTAACGCTTCAACCCCGGCCAGGGTTTCCGTCGCGATCAGGTGTTAGGGTGACACTCCAAAATCCAGTCCACAAGAATACATGGAAGGAGCGCTAGCCAGCCTAAGCTGCTAGAGAGTAGTTATCGTCGTTTGCGATTACTTTAAATTGCGGCTTTTTTACGAGGCAAACCGCACCTCGACATGCACCTCGGGCTTCTTGAATTCCGTCGAATCCTAATCAGCCCCTGAATAAGGTTACTCATTCAGAGTGTCCAAGCAGTATAACCGAGTAACCTACGAATACTCAACACCTTAGGCGTTTTATTTTATTGGTTGGTTAATCATGCATCAAACACACATGTAAATGTAAAATATTGGACAATTAAGAAACAATTACTTAACAATGATGGTGCTTTATGCTCAAATGCAAGGCTAGACCTTGGTCTAATAAATTATAAAAAATAATAACAGACATATTACCTAGAGGATTTATAAATGTCGGTTTTTTCTTTTGATGAGCAAACGGGGTATATCTCTTTAGTTTCACACCCTCATGTTTCAGGTTTAGCCTCAACAGCGACACAGCTTATTGAATTAATTGGCCAGTCAGAATATTGCGAGTGTGAGGTTATTGCTAGCAATATTGGTAAGCTGTTTGCTCAAAATAACACCGAAGAAGCCCCCTCTTTAGTAATTGCTCAAGCCATTGATGCAAAGCTAACCATAAACATCGATGAAAAGAATATGCTCGTTGAAGCTACCCTTATTACTGCCAAGGGCGGTAAATTGCTTAGCATGGAACAAGCGATTGAAGAGTTCTCACAAGCAGGGGTTGTAAAAGGCATTAGCTCTCATGCATTAGAACAGTTATTGGCGCAACAGTTCGAACAACCCCCAGGAAGTACGCATTGCGCCGAAGTCGCTTTTGGTCGTGCATCTAAAGTGGGTAACGATGCCAAATTTGTACGTCTTTGCTGCACAGCGCAAGACCGCGTACTTAGCCCACAAGCTAAAGGCGGTGGTAAAGTTGATATGAGAAACCTAGGTGATATTATTACCGTAAAACCTCGTTGTGAATTAATGCGGCGCATTCCAGCAACACCGGGGGTTGATGGGTTTACTGTGTTTGGTGATGTACTAACTGCAACCTCCGGCAAAGAACATAAATTACAACCTTTTGACGGCACTAAAATTGCGCCTGACAACCCCAACTTATTAATTGCCGACTGTACTGGCGTACCGGTTGCCCTTCCCCGTGGTATGCGTGTTGATGATGTTTTATGCTTTCACAATATTGATCCAAGTACTGGGCATGTTGAATTTGATGGCAGTATTATAGTCAGTGGTGATATAAAAGATGGCATGCGCGTGACCGCCAGCGGCGATATTACTGTTTTAGGCTTTGTTGAATCGGCGCAGCTCAAAAGTGATAGCGCCATCACAATAGTAAAAGGTGCAATTGGCAGAAAGCGAGAAGCCAATGAGCCATTTACCTGTTCTATTTTAGCTAAACGAACCGTTGCGCTTGGTTACTCTCAATACTGTGACATAAAAACGGAGCAAAACTTACTAATAGATCGCCAATCATTACATTGTGACTTGAGTGCTGGAAATTTAATTAGGGTGGGCAGCGCAAAAGATCCTAAAGGGAAAATTATTGGTGGTCATATTCTAGACGCAATGCGCATTGAAACAGGTGAATTGGGCGCACCAGCAGGAACTAAAACCCGTGTTTGCATCGCACAGCGATGGTATGTGCTAAAACAAAAACAAGCGCAAATCACTGACTTTGAAAAAGTTTTAATCAGTAAGTCAATTGAACTACAGCAAGCGCGTCAGCGAATTAATAAACAAGTTGCAAGCGCACAGCGTCAGCAATTTTTGAATAAAATAACAACGAATGAAGAACACATAGCAAACCGAAGCGCCAGCATCAATCAGCAAAAGCAGTTGCTAAGAAAGAAAATGACGCAGCTTTTAGCGCTCAGTCGCTTAAAAGTTAATGAGCTTATGCACCCTGGGGTAGAGCTTAAAATTGCACGAGAATCAATTAGCTTTTCGCGTAATTACCCACCACATTTAATCACTCATAGTGAAGGTAAAATAACGCAATCGTTTTAATAACGCTTATTAAAACTGACTCAGCCCCACAAAGTAAGTATTCACTATTGTGAACTTAATCTTGGTTGCTTGCTTCGTCTTCGCTCTGTTGTGTTTCATCTATAGCAAGTGGCCAACCACCTAGTTGCTGCCAACGATTAACAATTAAACAATATAATTCAGCGGTGCGTTCTGTATCGTATAACGCAGAGTGTGCTTGTTTGTTATCGAACTCTATTCCTGCTGCTCGGCACGCTTTAGCTAATACTGTTTGCCCTAATGCCAAACCCGCAAGTGATGTGGTATCAAAACTAACAAACGGATGAAATGGTGTGCGCTTGATGTTATTACGCTCAATAGCGGCATTTAAAAAGCCATGGTCAAAAGCGGCATTATGAGCAACCACCACAGAGCGCTGACACCCTGCGGCTTTTTGCGCTTTGCGCACTACTTTACAAATTTCTTTAATCGCCTCTTCTTCAGGGACTGCCCCTCGAAGTGCTGAAAAAGGCTCAATCCCATTAAACTCAATAGCGGCTTGTTCAATGTTTGCACCCTCAAACGGTTGCACATGAAAATGAACGGTATGATCGATACTAAGCAGTCCTTCGTCATCCATTTTTAAGACGGATGCTGCAATTTCTAGTAGTGCGTCGGTTTCTTTGTTAAAACCGGCGGTTTCAACATCAATAACCACAGGAAAAAAGCCACGAAAGCGTTGTGCGAAAAGTGTTTGCTCAGTATTTGCCATAGTATTCTTGGTTTATAGGGATTAGCTGTCTATTATGTCAAAATTGATGGCCTGTCGGCTAGGGGATTTATTGATTAATTACAGTTAAACTATAGGCATGTTACTTGCTTTGTAATTAGCGTTTACGCTGAATTATTTGCTGTTGCGTAATATTTTACGGTTTTTGTCACTTTTTTGGCAGAACTAGATAACTGGAGAATTCTCGATGAAGTGTAAGTTGTTATTTATTAGCCTAGGCATTAGTAGTGTGCTGTATAGTTTGAATACAACTGCGGCAATGCGCCAGTACACGGCTAACCAAGATAATTCAAATTGGAACTTGGTTAAAACGACTCGCTTACAATGCCAATTAAATCATGAAGTTCCCTACTATGGTGAAGCCGTTTTTAAAGCATCAGCCAGTAAAAACAAAGATCTCACTTTTAATTTAGACATGGTGGTGCGCCCAGAAAATTACGCGATAGCTGGTTTAAAAGCGGTACCACCTAGCTGGCGAGCAGGCCGCCCTGCCCGTGATATTGCTGATATGAAATTACTTAAAAAGTTTGATGGTGAATTAGGTAATAAAACAGCATGGGAAATGCTTACTGAGCTTGAAAAAGGTAACCAACCTACTTTTTACTACCAAGACTGGCAAAATAGTGCCGATAAAATTGCCGTGGGTATGTCTAATGTTAACTTTAAGCAAGCGTATTGGGCATTTTTACAATGCCGAGACGAATTGCTGCCATACAATTTTGAAGATATTTCGTTCACTATAATGAACTACGAATCTAACAGCAGTAAGTTAACTAAGTCATCGCAGCAACGCCTTGATAAAATTGCTGAGTATTTAAAAAACGACTCGAGTATAGAGTCAATCAGTATTGCATCCTATACCGATAGTTACGGCGGTCGTTGGAATAACCTCGATTTATCTAGAACCCGTGCTAAGGCTATTAAAGATTACATGGTTAGCTTAGGTGTTGATGAAACTAAAGTGGTTACTGAAGGCTTTGGTGAAAAACGCTTTGTAGATACCAACGATAATATTTTGGGCCGTGATAAAAACCGCCGCTTAGTGATTCAAATAGCTAAAATGTAAATTCAGCCCCCTCTTTTAATGGCTGAAGGTGCAATTTTAGCACTTTCGGCCAACACCTATTGTTTTAGTAATCCCTCTATTGTGCAAAACCAATAATCTGACCATTTAGTTATTAACATTTGGCTTTTTATTTTTTCATTTATATTAATAAGTTAAATTTCATTTCTTGATGATTTTGGCTTTTTTAATACAGTTGTAAATAGAAGATTACATTTTATTTTGTCTCTTTTATGACAAAACTATTTAAGTTTTGCACAACTAGTTATATCTTGCGTGTCTCTCACGTTTGATCAGGATCATTAAGTGCTTAAAAATAAAACAATAGGTAGCATGTTAATTGTTGCAGGAACTACCATAGGTGCAGGTATGCTTGCCCTACCAATTGCCTCTGCGGGGCTCGGGTTTAATACGGCAATGGTGTTAATTGTAGGGTGTTGGTTACTAATGACCTACACTGCATTGCTTATGTTGGAGCTGCACCAATATGCCCCTCGCGATGCGACTTTAAATACACTGGCTAAGCTTTGGCTTGGTAAACGTGGCCAGTATGTAGCTAACTTTTCGATGATATTTTTATTTTATGCACTGTGCGCTGCTTACATAGCCGGTGGCGGTGCTCAGCTACAAGAGCGCATTAATACTGGGTTTAATCTTAGTATTGCTCCACAATTTGGCTCGGTTATTTTAGCCGTGCTAATTGCAGGCGTGGTAACTTTAGGCACTAGTAAAGTAGATAAGCTCAATCGAGTGCTGTTTAGTGTAAAAATAGTGGTTTTAGCTAGCTTGTTTTATATGTTAACACCTTATGTACATGGCCAACACTTGTTGGAAATGCCGGTTGAGCAAGGGCTGATACTATCGGCTATCCCAGTGGTATTTACCTCTTTTGGTTTTCATGGTTCTATTCCTTCTATTGTTAAATATGTCGGGCTTGATATAAAAACCTTACGCAAAGTTATGATTGCAGGCGCTTCTTTACCACTGGTTATTTATGTATTTTGGCAAGTGTTAAGCCAAGGCATAATGAGCCAAGAGCAGTTACTACAAAGCGATGGGTTAACTGGTTTTGTAGCCAGTGTGGCCAATATTGCCAATAACGCCAATGTTTCTACTGCGGTTAAACTCTTTGCTGACTTAGCCCTAGCAACGTCATTTTTAGGGGTAGGCTTGGGGTTATTTGACTTTTTTGCTGACACATTCAAAAAAGCAGACACGGGGCCTGATAGAATTAAAACAGCACTTATTACTTTTGTTCCTCCTCTTGGATTTGCTTTATTTTACCCGCAAGGATTTATTATGGCATTAGGCTATGCAGCCATTGCTTTGGTTATATTGGCAGTATTTTTACCTGTTAGCATGGTGTACAAGCAGCGTCAGGGGATTGAAAAAGAAGGCTATAAAGTACGCAGTGGTAATATTGGTTTGGCCATAGCCGCTTTGTGTGGTATTTCAATTATTAGCGCACAATGCCTGCAAATGGCAGGACTTATACCGGCTATAGGCTAGCCCCTATAGTTGTTCTAATGTGTGCACCCCAGAGATGGTTTTGGGGTGCATACCATTAAAACAGCAATTATTAACGTTAAAATACTATCGCTTGCCCTCTTCCGCTTTGCTCAGACGCCGCATCTAATTTGCCATCATTATTGATAATCACATGCATATCACCAAAGTGACGCTCATCCACTGTATAACCCATTTTTATTAGCTGTTGCTTTACTGAGGACTCCAAACCCGAGTGCGCTCTAATCACATTTTTAGGCCATAACTGATGGTGAAAACGCGGGCTATTTACTACTTCATTTGCATTCATATTAAATTCAATCGCATTGAGTATTGATTGATACACTGAACTAATAATTGTGGTGCCGCCAGGCGACCCTGTTACCATTTTCACCTTGTTATTACTGAGTAAAATGGTTGGAGTCATAGAGCTAAGCATACGTTTATGTGGCTGAATTTCATTCGCTTTTCCGCCAATGGCGCCAAATACATTCATAACCCCGGGCTTAGCGCTAAAGTCATCCATTTCATCATTGAGAATAAAGCCTGCGCCTTCTACGACTACGCCACTACCAAACCCTAAATTGATAGTGGTGGTATTAGCAACAGCATTTCCCATATTATCAATAATAGAAAAGTGAGTGGTTTGTTCGCTTTCTTTTAAACCCGGTTTAATATTTTCAGTGGTAGAAATGGCCTTTAAATCTATACTATTGCTGCGGTTTTTAAGATAGTTTTCTGCAAGTAACTTAGCTGTAGGCACTTGGTAAAAATCAGGATCGCCTAAGTATTCTGCCCTATCAGCAAACACTCGCTTACCTATTTCAGCAAGTAAGTGCACATACCCAACTGAATTATGTGATGGTGCAGCTATGGGCTTTTTAAGCTCATACATTTTAAGCCATTGTAATATAGCAATACCGCCGGAGCTTGGTGGCGGTGAAGTAAGCACTTGATAGCCGTTCCAGTTAGCTTTTATAGGTGTGCGAGACTTTGCGCGGTAATTTTTTAAATCGTCTTGAGTAATAATACCGCCATATTGCTTCATAAAGTTTGCGATGATCGTTGCAGTTTCACCTTGGTAAAAGCCATCTTGGCCATTATCGCGAATGCGTTTGAGTGTCGCGGCAAGCTCAGGTTGTTTAAAAAGCTTACCTGATGTAGCGCTTGCAAAATAACTGGCAAAATTTACTTTAATGTTTTTATTGTTTAGGTGCTCTATGTAGCCCTTAATTAACTGAGCCAACTTTTCGGGCACCACAAAACCTTGCTCTGCTAATGTTACCGCAGGTTGTACTAAGGTTTTCCAAGGAAGAGTGCCATGCTTCTTATGTGCTAGCCACATACCAGCAACACTCCCAGGTACGCCACTGGCATGAATACCATAAATAGATTTATTAGCAATAACTTGCCCTTGCGCGTCTAAATACATATCACGATGTGTGGCGTTCGGTGCAGTTTCACGGTAATCTATAAAATCACCTTGCCCATCCTTATGAATAAGCATAAACCCACCGCCGCCAATATTACCCGCCTCGGGAAGCGTAACGGCCAATACAAACTGTGCTGCAATGGCTGCATCAACCGCGTTCCCCCCCTGCTCTAACACAGCTTTTGCAGCATGTGCACTAAAAGTGTCAGGCATGGCAACGGCACTCTGTTTAGCCGCTACACTAAAAACACATAACTGTATTACCACAATACTACTGATAATTAGCTTGCTTGGTGAAAAAAGTGCTCCCATCCCATATCCTTAGGTTATTTTTATACATTGATGGAAAACATTAATGCATAGTAACAAACATCAGGTCAATATTTAGATGCTACATTTTTAAGGCTTAGGAAGTTTTAGCTCAACTGCACGGCTTTGAATAAAGCGCAGCAGTTAAGTTTGAGCCATCATCAGTATGAATATAATAGTGCTGTAGCTGCATACCGAGCTTTTTCATGATGTTAATTGAGCCAACGTTGGCGGTCAGGGCTGTGGCACTGATTGCCTTTACTTGCGACTGTTTTTCAATCGTTGAGCAAATCGCTTGTGCCGCCTCAGTTGCATAACCCTTACCCCAACTCGCTTGTTTAAATCGCCAGCCGACTTCAATATCACTAAAGTCAGGCGTATCTGAAAAAAATCCCATCGGCCGAACAAGCACCCACCCTATAAAGGTATTGCCTTCACGCAGGGTTACCTGCCATAGCCCCCAACCTTGTTGCTCATTTCTATACGCAAGCATTCTTGGAATGCCTTTCGTTTTTATATCTTCAAGCGAAGTGGGTTTACCTTGTGTTAAATACTGCATAACGGCCGGATCTTGATCGAGCTCATATAATTGCTGCCAATCATTTTCGTCCATTAATTTAAAACTTAATCGTGTTGTTACAGCTATGTTCATTTTCATTGTTGTATAGTTACCTCTGAAATATATTTTTCACTAAAGGAGATAGTCAATGAATAAATTAGCAGGTTTAGCATTATTAGGCACTTTAATTACACTAACAGGGTGTGAAGATGCCAACGAAGTGAAACAAGATGCCAAACAAACGAGCGCTGAAGTTCAAGAAAAGCTAAACGAAACGTGGAACGACGTTAAAGAAAAAACCAATGAGCTTAAAAATGACGAGTCATTAAATGAGCTACTCGAAGAGAGTAAAGCGATGGGCTTAGACATGTACGATGACGGCAAAGAAGTAGCTGTTGATGCATGGATCAAAAGCAAAGAAGCGGCTGGCGAGCTGACTGAAAAAACGAAGCAAAAAGCACGTGAAATTGCGGCAGAAATTGAGCAAGCACGTGAAGAGCATAAAGAAGGTTAATTATTTTTAACCATAAAAAAAGGTAAGCCATGGCTTACCTTTTTTGTATTATTTTTAGAGTAAATTATGGATTATAGTTCAAAGTCTTTTTTGAATTTTAAACCAAACTCACTACGGTCATTGCTGCGCATTACGCCAACAAAACCAGTTTGCTGCAAGCGACCTACATCGTAAACTTCGTTTAATACGTTCTCACCATATAGCGTTACTTCCATATCGCCGTATGGATTAGTGTAAGAAATATTAAAACCAACTAGCTCACGCGAATCAATCGTTTCACTTTTATTGAAAACTGACTGACCTTGCATTTCACTACGGTACGAGTAGTTGGCATTTAATGCAACCGTGCCACCATTGCTTAAATCAACAAAGTAAGATGGAGCAACCATCACCGTCCAACGAGGTGTCAGTGCTGGTGAGTCACCTTTACCAATACCTTGTACACCTTCAGCTACTTCTGTAATTTCAGAATCTAAGTAACCTACTGCAGTGCGAATAGTAAAGTCGTCGGTTAGTGCAATTGTGGTTTCAAGCTCAATACCTTGCGCTTTAGACTGGCCTGCATTTTCAACGATAGTTACAAAGCCACCGCCCGCGGTTGGATCTGAGAATGGCAGTGCTAAATCAGTGTAGTCAGTAACAAACATTGCAAGCATCATAGATACATTTTCATGTACCTGGCCTTTTAAACCAATCTCGTAGTTAACTGCTTTGGTTTCATCAAACGATACAAACTGATCCGGACCACCAAATGGGCGCGGTGGAAAGCCACCTGTTTGGTAACCTTTTTGCACTTGACCGTAAACGTTCATATTATTGCTAAGCTGGTATGAAGCATTAATGTCCCATGTCACTGCATTAAAGTCTGCACTAATGTCTTTACGTTCAGGGAAGGTTGGGAAAATAGCATTCGCATCTTTTTTATCTTCTGAGTAACGAAGACCACCGCCGATTGTTAAATCATCAGTTAAATCGTAACTACCGTTGATGTAAGCTGCGTATGAGTTTGTTTCTTGATTGATTTCAAAAAAGCCAAAACCACCAAATGACGGAGTAACACCATCATTCAATAGACCATTTGGCGTGTTAAATGGGCTAAATACAAAATCTTCTGAGCGAGTAAAACCATCTTCATTAAAGAAGTATAAGCCAGAAACAAAGTCCATTTTATCAAACGTGGCGTTTAGCTGAAGTTCAAAAGAGTATTGATCTGCACCGCCTACTTCTGGGAACTCAGATAAGTTAAGTGGTGATGCATCATCATCTAAGCCACCTTCATACTCAGAAGTACGATAGCTTGAAATAAACTTAACTGTATAAGTGTTATTAATCGCCCAATCAGCTGTAAATGACGTACCCCAACCAGAATATGAAGTTGACTCAATACCGGCAACCGTTGTGCCTAAATCATCAGGGTTTTGAGGAATTAAGTCTTCAGTTAATAATGGGAAATCGCCATTAAAGACATCATTTGAATCTAGTGAATCTGTCAGTTCAATAGTATAAGGTGATTGACCTGACTCATTATCAACGCCATCTAGCGAGAAAGTAAACGCTAAATCACTAGTTGCTTCATATTTAAGTGCTATACGACCACTAAACTCTTGCTCTTCACCAATTTCTTTTTCAGGGTTAGCTAAGTTTACTGCCGTACCTACCCCATTACGTTGTTTGTATGACGCACTGGCTGACATGCTTAGATCGTTAGTTAGTGCATTATTAAAGTAAATATCACCCGCAACTCGACCACGACTGCCCACTTTAGCGGTTGTTGTTAAAATACCTTCATCACCAGGTTGTTTAGTAATTACGTTTACTGCACCACCTAATGTGTTACGGCCATAAAGTGTGCCTTGTGGCCCACGTAGAACTTCAACTCGCTCTACATTAGGAAGTGATAAGTTAGACCCCATTTGGCGACCTAAGTAAACACCATCTAGGTAAACACCTACGCCTGGATCGGTTGTTATAATGTGATCTTGCAAACCAATACCACGAATAAACACTGAGGCATGTGCAGCATTACCAACACCATAACGAGTAATGTTTAAGTTAGGAACGTATTTACCAATATCTTCTAAGTTACCCATATTGGCTTTATCAATAAGGTTAGCACCTATTGATGTAATCGCAGTTGGAGATTCGAACAAGCTCTCTGTACGTTTACGAGCTGTCACTTCAATTTTTTCAAACGCGTCTTGTTTGGCTGTCGTTTTAGCTTCTTGTGCATTTGCGGAAGTTGTTAGGGCTGCAATAACCGCTAAACTTAACTGTGAGAGGGTGCGTAATTTCAAGGTTTTCTCCAAAGGGTATTAATTTAATTATGCGTTATGCTGTGTAAACATAAATTGTAGGCATAAAAAAAGATGCGTTAGATGCATCTTTCCTCTGGGAGTTTATTATATTACAAAAACGCTACAATATGTACATTTAGCTTTAGTTTACGTAAAAATTTATTTTTAGCTTTTTAAGCTTAGCCAACTTGCCCAAATAGCAATTGCAAATTTAGTTTTAAATTAATACTTTAACATTAATTACCATCAGTATTATTTGTTAATTGAACATGCGCTTTGTTGCGAAAAACACATTAAAGCTATTTAAGATTATGACAATATCCAAACACCCTTTATATTTAAATATACTGCAGAATCATTTTTAGGTGTAAAGCATGACAAAAAAACAGACCACGCAATCAGCTAACATGTTTTTTAACAACAACCACTATTGTCCATTATTTTTTACTACATTGAATAATGACATATTATTAGTCTGTCATTCAGCACTCAATAGTCTTACAAATTACGAACTTTTGAGTCATTTTATGCATACCAATAATTACCAAGGGTTAGTTATCTTTAATATTCCTAAAAATACTGATGCTGCTTCACTTAAAGAATGGCCAAATTTGAAAGGCCTTTTCTATCAAGATACCAATGAGGAGCTATTTAACAGGGGGTTAGAAGCAATTAAACAAGGGGAATTGTGGTTTCCACGTACCATAAGTGATATTTGGATGCGCCAAATGCTCGATTCTGAGCAAAAGACTGCTTTGCAAACAAATAACCTAACCGATAAAGAAATTAAAGTACTCAACCTACTTTTCAGTGGGCTTCATTCCAGTACTATTGCTGACAGCTTATTTATAAGTGAAGCTACGGTAAGAGTGCACTTACATAAAATTTATAAAAAAATAGCGGTCAAAAATAAACAGCAGGCAATTCGATGGTGCCAAGATAATCTAAAAAATATGAATTCGCGTTAATAACTAGAAAATAATTACTACTTAATGCCTACTGTAGTAAATATCATCTCATTATAAATAAATCAAACAAGTCAATTAGTTACATTACCTGAAAATAAAAAAACCTTACTTTTCAATCACTGCCATGCCTTTTTGTTTCAAAAAAGCAGTAAAAAGGTCTTAATTTGTTAATTTTAATTAGAAAAAAGTTAATACTCATCTTATACTGCAACGGGATACACATGAAATTTAAATAGGAATCACAATGAAAAAACTATCAGTTGCAGTAGCAATTTGTTGCGCACTTGCCACAAGCAATGCGAGTGCTGAAGTTCGTATTAATGGGTTTGCTTCTATTGTCGGTGGTAAGTCACTCGATAGTGATCAAACTTTATATGGATATGATGATGATATTTCATTTAAAAATGAAAGCGTATTTGCACTTCAGCTGACCGCTGACCTGCAAGAGAAGTTATCCGCTACAGCGCAAATAGTAGCTCGCGGTGAAAATGATTTTGACGCTGATTTTGAATGGGCATACATAACATATGAGTTCTCTGATGAGCTACAATTAAGCGCCGGTAAAATGCGCGCACCATTTTTTCGCTATTCTGACTTTTTAGATGTTGGCTATGCCTATCGTTGGGTTCGTCCACCACAATCCGTTTACAGACTGCCATTTTCAACCTATGAAGGGTTGAGTTTGTTATACACTTCACAATTAGGTGAGTGGGATTCAACTTTACAGGTTATCTACGGTGGCTTTGAGGGTGATGTAGTAGCAGTTACTTATAACGACCAAGCAGAGTTAGATGATGTAGCAGGTATTAACTGGACACTCTCTTATGATTGGTTTAGTGCTCGTGCAGCTTACCTTGTAACAGACACTACTATGAAACTTGGGCAAAAAGATGAGAATGATCTAGCGGGGGTTCAAATAAACGCCCTAGAAAATATATTGCGCCAAAATGGATTAACGACTCAAGCTGACGATATTTCAATAAATGAAGATGATAGCTACTTCTTAGGTTTTGGCATTTCAATAGATTACAACAATATTCTATTTGACGCTGAATATACCGAATTTGAAGTTAAAGACAGTATATTAGCAAAGCAGTCTCAATATTACGCTTCTATTGGGTATCGTATGGATAATGTCATAGCTCATTTTACTTATGAAGATAATGACGACAAGCATGACTCATCAAGGTTTAATGCTATAGAGTCAGTGCCGACTCTAAATGCTGCAATAAATGGAGCCTTGGAAGGTACTCGTGCCCAAAGTAATGTATACACCATTGGTGCTCGCTATGACTTCCACCCAATGGCAGCATTAAAAGTAGATTTTAGTCGCTTTGAAAACGACATATCAAATACTGAAACTGATGTTATCGCCGTTGGCGTTGATTTAGTATTTTAATTGGAGCGAACCATGAAAAAATTAATTTTAGCCAGCATGCTAACACTATGTAGTACTGCAGCATTTGCTGACGTTGCTGTAATTGTAAATCCAGCTAATGCTAATGCATTAAGCCAAGAAGATATTAAAAAAATATACCTTGGCAAGAGCAAATCGTTTGCTGATGGTACCAAAGTAAACCCTGTTAACCAAAATGGTACTGCAGTTGCAGATGAGTTTAACGACAAACTTGTTGGTAAATCAGGTAGCCAGTTAAATGCTTATTGGTCAAAGCTGGTTTTTACTGGTAAAGGTACGCCTCCTGGTAAACTTGATAATGACCAAGCTGTGATTGATTTTGTAGCTGCTAATGCAGATGCAATTGGCTATATAGACAGCGCTAAAGTAAGCGATAAAGTAAAAGTAATTACCTCTTTATAATTATTTATATAAGCACTTTCAATTAAAATGAGCAGCTGATGCGACTTAGCTGCTCATTTGACCCGTCCTAATAAACTCCTAATAATCTTGAAGCATAAACCCAGCCTTGTGATTACACATAAGTAAAAATGAAGTAAGAATAGTTGAGCAGAATAGCGACAAAAAAGTATCAAAATGGTCATCTAATAAGATCGTTATGGGTGCAACAGCCACTGCATTAGTAATTTGGGGAAAGGCTTGGATCAAAGAACTCTTAGGATGGAGCCTGAGGGGGTTAAAATAAAAGTTCAAAATCACAAACTAATGTATAAAAGCCATTATCAATGGACTATTTTGATGCTTTAAAGTGAGCGACAGAAGATAACATCCAGAATAACCAGGAATGCCTGACGTATAGTAGTAAGGGTTCCTGTATTATGAATGACCTATGTGAATAAATTAATTGCAGTTCCATAGAATCAGATACAAACGAAAGCTTGGCAGCTTAGCTTTATATAAGGGCTCTCATAACAGATATTACGAGAGCCCACAGATAAATATAGTGTATTAGTTCTCTAGTTACTAATACGTTGCTACTACTCTTACACTATCTGTTACATCAGCGTTATTTAGATAGCCAATTGCTTTAGGATTAGCGCTTATCTCTTTTAAAACTTCACTTGCATCTTTAACTTGTACAGGTGGTGTTCTGCGCCCTGTGAAAATAAGCTTCGACCATACTGCGTCTACTTGTGAAGTGCTTCTTTTCAAAACAGCATCGTCAAATTGTGCTCTAGTATCTTGACCAGCTTCAAATAACACCGGGACAGCTTCAGTTCCATCACTAAACTGACCTAACTTACCCATAAAAATATTTTTGACTTGCCCTTCAGATAGATCAGAAGTATTACTTTTATTTACAACAATAGATAATGCTGCTTTGCTTGGCGTAGCCATAGTCAGAGACAAAACTACAAAAAAGAAAATTGCTTTAAAAATTTTCATTAATTCTTCCTTTAGAAAATAATATCTAGCGATACTGTTGTCACCAAGATGTTCTCATTACTAGCAGAAAGTACTTCGTTTGTACGATTTATAAAACCAGAACCTCCTGTGGCAAGCCCATCATTGTTTAAAGGGCGGAAGCTATCAAACTGCATTTTCAATGCCATTTTTTTGTAAAAGTCCCAACGAAGGCCTGCTGTAATAGTATTTGAGCGAGAGCTTGAATTTCTAACAACATATTGTTCTAGCGGCTGACTGCCTAAGCTTACAACCTGAGAATCAAGGCTCGCTTTTACGTCCGCATCAACATCTAGCGCAAAGTTTTCAGTTAATGACTTCGCGTAAGAATAACCAATATAAGGAGTCAATGAATCAAATCGGTAACCAATCATGCCGTAAGCTGCAATACCGTTAGATAAAGCAGAGCGTGCTTCTCTGTGAGCCCATTCAAATTGACCAAAGTAACTGCCGTTATCATACACTACAGCAAGATTTGTAAGGTTAAATGGTCTGCGTTTGCGTTGGATAATGCTAAATACATCTTCAGCATTAGGCACTATATCTGCACAACTACCTAGAGCACAATCATCGTTCTGAGGATCAATAGTTAGCCCTAATTGATAATCTGAGCTAACTAACATTCTCATATTACTTGGTACGTATTCACCTTCGGCACTAATAGTTGAATGTTGAGCATTCATGTAACCAGCTCTAAAAGTCCAGGAGTCATACTGAAGTGTACCTACTAAACCAGCCATGTGATGAAATTTAATATAACTTTTGCCTGGAAAGTATAATTTATCAAACTTACCTGCGTAAGCTTGTATCTGATATGAAACATCACCGTCACCGATAAAGTTACTGTATATGGCATCAATACCGTCAACATTGTTGATTGTAGCTTGGCTATACAGGTCAATAACAGGTCTAACCCACACATTTGAATAATTAACATTACGTGTATCAGAGCCTAAAAATACAGGTGAAACAAATCGACCAACTCTCAATCTAAGGTTTGAGTTATATTTATAACTAAGGTAAGCCCAATCTAATGATGGCTCATAGTTATTTTTATAATTGCGACGTGAAAGCAGTTGAACAACCCCTGACAACTTATCAGTCATCTTATATTGGCCTTGAATGCCAAGTACAGTGTCATTATCAAAGCGCCAATCATCGTCAGCACCGCTAGGTAAGGTGTTATTCTGTATAAACTCAATATCTTGCTTATTTGTTTTCACTGCACTCAATGTCGCAAAACCAGATATTTTGAAGTCATCAGATGCGTGAGCAAAATTAGCAATTAGAGTTAAAACAAGATATATAAAAATGTGTTTCATATTGACCCTTAATATAGTTGGCTTCTAGTCGTCAAACTTCTCAGTTTAGCTAAAAGCAATCCTTTTGTTTGATTAACAGAAAATATTATAGTCTATTATGATTTTTTTTAAAATAAATATTGAACTTTTTTGATTTTTTAAAACTTACTTAATTCTACACTGGCACGAATAACAACTGTGAGGACTATGCTGGTGCTTTTAAAATTGACATAAGCTTTCTTAAAATTTAGCCTTAAATAATAAAATGTCAAAGTAACTATATTATTCACATTACAAACTATAAAGCCGGCATGAATTCTCGTAGCTAATATTGCATGCTTTGGCTACATATAATTAACCACTAAGCCACGATATTTAAGCCTGTATCTTCATTATGTATTATGGTTAAGAGCTATTTATAATTCAAAATTGAGTTTACAAAAATTGATTTGGTACGTAGACAAGACTGTGCGTTATGTGAATACGAGGTTACTTAACCAGTCATTAATATCAAATGAGCGCTTTTGATTATATAGCATAATCTTTTTAACTTTTCTAAATAACCTGAACTCTGAATAATAAATCTATCTCAAGTCGCTATTTTCAGCGCTAACTGCATTGAATTTACTTGCAATAGGCCAGCTATTGACGCGTAAGTCCGCTTTATTTTACTAAGAATCTTTGGCTAGAGGAAAATAAAGATAAACATAATTTTTGATTTAATGCGTTAGTAAATCTCTTAACGAAAGTTCAGGTTGAATAGTGTAGTAACTCGATGCATCAAAGAAATCATATCTTGGGTCCATGATACTTTGTCATCCATTTAAATTATTATTTTATATATTACTTTTAACTCCACTATAAATTTATGATGCTCTGAACTATGGTAGGAATACAACACAAAAAGCACGCTTAATCAGCACTATTCGAAATAGAAGAGCTTACTTAATTTCTAAAGATTATGAATATCGTTAATGAGTAAGTTCAGGCTTTTTTAGAGTGAGGGTCAGAAAAGTTATTTTTGTAGTTAAGGATTTTAGATAGGGCAGAGTTCGTGGAAAAAATAGAATGATAACTAATGACACCATAAATCCAACTTCTAAAGTATGCCTTTTTTAGTACAAATTATGAGTACCAAAATAATTTTAATTATCTTGAATAATTACAACATTGAACAAATAATTTAGATCCCTATCAGAGTTAGATAAAATTGCAATCTAACCTGTAGAGATCATAATATTTTTATACTTATATTAATAAAGAAGAATAATAAAAGTATATATTAAGCACACTATTCAATTTTAAATTTAGCAGTCGCATCCAATAGGTTATCTGATAGGTAGTGTAAGTTTTTAGCCACGTCCCTTACTGCTTTAAGTGAGCTCATAGTATCTTCAAATGAACCATGCATATTAGATACGTTATCTACAACCATTGCGGCTACTGAGGTTTGCTCTTCAGTTGCAGCTGCAATTTGCGAGTTCATTCCATTAATTTCTAATATTTGCTCTGCTATTTTTTCTATTGAAGCGCCAGTTTGCTCAGCAGCACTGGCATTATCTGTGGCCATATCTCTTGCAGAGGTCATAGCCGTTACAGATTCATTGGCAGCCAAGCTAAGTGTATTTAATAGTTCGCGAATTTCATTAGTTGACTGTGCTGTGCGTGATGCAAGCTCGCGGACCTCATCTGCTACCACAGCAAAGCCACGACCATGCTCACCAGCACGTGCAGCTTCAATTGCAGCATTTAATGCTAGTAAGTTTGTTTGCTCAGCAATGGATGTAATAACATTTAGTATTTGCGATACATTTTTAGTGTCATCGGCTAATTTATTAATTGTGTTGGCCGCTATATTAATTTCTTCACTTAACGTGCGCGACGAATTAACAGACATTTTGACTTGTGCACGACTCTGGTCTACTTCTTTTTCTGCTGTTTGCACAGCATTAGATGCGTTCGCTGCAGATTGTGAAATATCGCCAACGCTTTGCTTCATCTCTTCCATCGATTGCTTAACAACATCGGCATCGGAGGTTTGTTTAGTGGTTGCTCGCTCTGCTCGCTCCATCCCTTGCACAAGACGGGTTGAATTTTCCATTAATGGTTCACATACCGCGATAACTTCTAAAACGGTTTCTCTGAGTAGACTAATAAATGCATTAAAGTTTATAGATACTTGGCCTATTTCATCCTCAGAGTTAACGGCAAGCTTTGAACTTAGAGACCCTTTACCACTTGCTAAAAGGCTTAAGTTATTAGCAGCATCACTGGCTGATGATCCAATATTACGTGCAATCCAAATTGCCATAAGTAATAATAATGCTAGAGATACAACCGTAACTATTAACATTAAGTTCAAAGCATTGTCCGAGCGCTCTTTTGTGTTAGCAACTAATTGGAAAAAGCGATCATCTGCTTTTTGTTGCGCATCCCTAAAGCTGGTTAATACTGACTTGTAAAGGCTTGTTTTAAGCTGCGCCTGCTGTTGTATTTTACTAAAATCAGCCGTGCCATTAACCATACCATTTGCTATGGTTGCTGATATTTTTTCGTAATCAGCAAGTCTCTTTTTTATATCGCTACTTATATAAGATGGATCTATTACCTCTATCGCTTCTAGGTTAGTTACGAGTTTTTCATAAGTTTCGCTAGCTTTTGTGACTAACTCTTGCTCGCCAAAGGTTACGGCCTGTGTGTACAACTCATCTAACTTTTCTAAAATACTTACATTGTCTAACGTTAATTTAGCAACTTTATAAGAAGACTTCTCCATCTCATCAAGTGATATGCGATTTTCGTTCATAGCAAAGTAGTTAACCAAAACAATTACTAAGAATGCAATGATCGCTATAGATGTAATTGCATGTATTTTTTTAGTGATGCTAAGGTTTTTAAAAGAGAAACCTGAAGCCATATTATTTACCCCATTTAATTATCTATAGTTATTATCGGCTTAATATAGAAAAATGTTAACTTTATTTTTAACTTTCGACGGTTTTTCAATAATAAATATACATCAGTATTTTTTAATATACACCAACATTTTAAATATAGAGTGTTCTACTCAATGATCAAGACTAGCAGAGCCAATATGTATTTTAAAATTTCAGACACAAAAAAACCAGTAACATTGCTGTTACTGGTTTTTATATTTGGTGCGGATGGGGGGACTTGAACCCCCACGCCCTAAAGCACTACCCCCTCAAGGTAGCGTGTCTACCAATTCCACCACATCCGCATTTTTTAAGCTATTGCTTAGCGTTAAGTCTTAAAGCTAACTTGAGGAAAGAGAGCAACTTAACAATTTAAACTAAATTAATTTGGTACGTCAGAGCTTTGCTCTTTTGTAGATGTTACCGGAACATCTTCTTCAACTGGCGTCACAGTTTCAACAGCTGGAGCGGCTTCTAAATTTTCCCACTCGTCAGTCTTTTTGATTTGACCGGCAGTTAAGTTACCTAAAACAATACTTAACACAAAGAAGATCGTTGCTAAAGTTGTTGTCGTTTTCGTCATAAAGTTACCGGCTCCTGAAGAACCAAAAACAGTAGACGATGCGCCTGCACCAAATGATGAGCCCATGTCAGCGCCTTTACCTTGCTGGATCAAAACCATACCAACAAGCGCTAACGCTACAATTAAATACACTACTAATAAAATTTCGTACATCTTATACGGTCCCTTTTGCACTATTGCAGATAGCAGTGAATGATTCTACTTTTAAACTGGCGCCACCAATTAGGCCGCCGTCTATATCTGTTTGTGCAAATAATAATTCGCTATTTTTTTCATTAACGCTACCACCATATAAGATGGTTAGCCCTTGTGCTAAATCGCTGTCTAGTGAAGCAATTTTGTCACGGATAAATTTGTGAACACTTTGTGCCTGTTCAGGCGATGCAGTCTTACCTGTGCCTATAGCCCAAACGGGCTCATATGCTATCACAGATTCTTTCAGTGCTGCTACACCTAATTTATTAATTACTGCGTCAATCTGCGCAGCAACTACCTGTTCTGTGTGCCCGTTTTCTTGCTCCATTTCGCTCTCTCCAACACATAAAATAGGCGTTAAACCTACTTGTTGTGCGCGAGCAAATTTTGCCGCTACGGTGTCGTTGCTTTCTTTATATATGCTGCGGCGTTCTGAGTGACCAACCAGTACATATGTTGCACCTAATTGCTTAATTAGCTGGGCATCTACTTCACCAGTAAAGGCACCTGGCGTATTCTCTGAAACAGTTTGTGTCCCAGTAGTTACACCACTGGCGACCATTGCTGATATCAGTGGAAACGGAGGAAATAAAACAATGCTTACTTCAGAAGATTTAACATCGTTAATAGCATCAGACAGTTGTTCAACGAGTTCTAATGAACCATTCATTTTCCAGTTGCCTGCGACCATCGCCTTGCGTGTTGCCATTTTTCCACTCCACATTAGAAAGCGGGCGAGATATTAACTCGACTCGCCCAAAGTTACAAGGGGTTATTGTTATCAATCAGTTTGTTTGCTCATAGATTCAACAACCGCTGCTATTTTTTGTGCGCTATCGATAACTATTTTTTCTTGTTCTGCTTCAACCATCACTCGTACAACAGGTTCAGTACCTGACTTACGAAGTAATACACGGCCTTTATCTGCTAAGCTTTGCTCTACTTCAGCTACTGCAGCAAGTACTTCTGGTGCTTGAGTTGGATCGGTACCGGCAGTGTATCGCACGTTAATCATTTTCATTGGGTACTTAGTAAATCCAGCGCCTAAATCTTGAAGTGTACGGTTTTGAGCCACCATAGCAGCAAGCACTTGTAAGCTTGAAATAATGCCATCGCCAGTGCTAATTAAGTCTAAATTTAAAACATGACCTGAGCTTTCGCCGCCTATTTTCCAGCCTTTTTGCTGCAGTAGTTCCATCACATAACGGTCACCCACTTTGCTACGAGCAAAAGCAATATTTTTTGCTTTTAAGGCATTTTCAAGACCCATATTAGACATGACAGTACCAACAACCCCCCCTCCTAAGTTGTCATCTTGGGCAGCTTGGCAGGCAATAATGTAAACTAAATCATCACCATCAAATACGCGGCCATTGTGGTCTACCATCATTACACGGTCGCCATCGCCATCATAGGCAATACCTACATCCGCTTTATGCTCAAGTACTTTACGCTTTAGTGTATCTACGTGAGTTGCACCACATTCATGGTTAATATTTACCCCATTAGGCTCACACGCATGGGTTATCACCTCAGCGCCTAGCTCTCGCATAACTGAAGGCGCTATGTGATACGTTGCACCGTTGGCACAATCTAGGACTATTTTTAGCCCCTCAAGTGATAAACCTTGTGGAAACTGACTTTTACAAAATTCAATATAGCGGCCATCAGCGCTTGATAGGCGTGTTGCTTTACCTAGCTTATCAGAGGCTACACAGGTCATTGGTTCGTCAAGCATGGCTTCAATTTGCAGCTCTACAACATCATCTAGCTTTAGGCCTTGGCCATTAAAAAACTTAATGCCGTTATCGTAATAAGGATTATGGGATGCGCTGATCACAATACCCGCTTCTGCGCGAAACGTTTGCGCTAAATACGCAACGGCAGGCGTTGGCATAGGACCGAGTAAAATAACATCAATGCCGGCTGCAATTAAACCAGACTCTAATGCAGTTTCAAGCATATAACCAGAAATACGAGTATCTTTACCAATAATGACTTTTTTTGTGCCATGTTGTGATAATACACGCCCTGCAGCCCAACCTAATTTCATTGCAAACTCAGGATTTATAGGCCCTTGACCTACTAAACCACGCACACCGTCTGTGCCAAAATATTTTCTTTCTTGCATTAAAGTACTCCTTGTTTGCAGGCTTGATATACGCCAAGCACGTCTGCGGTTTCTTTTACATCATGCACACGAATAATATGCGCACCGTTTTGTGCTGCTATTAATGCGCCAGCTAAACTACCAGCTAATCTATCTTTTGTATCTCTGTTGAGTAAATTACCAATCATTGACTTACGTGATAACCCCGCAAGCAGCGGTAAGCCAAGCTGCGCATAGTCATTAAATTGAGCCAATATTTGATAATTGTGTTTAAGTGTTTTTCCAAATCCAAAACCAGGGTCTAATATTAACTGGCTTTGTTTTATACCAGCAGCTTCGCATGCGGCGATACGCTGGTTAAAAAAGTCATTTATCTCGCTTGCTAAATCATCATAGTGAGGAGCGTTTTGCATACTTCGCGGTTGTCCTTGCATATGCATTAAGCACACGACTACGTCAGGATACTGAGCAACCACCTCTACTGCACCAGGCTCTTGCAGTGCTCGCACATCATTAACAATATCGGCACCTGCTTCAATGGCTTGACGCATGACTTCAGCTTTACTGGTATCGATTGAAATAACGCAATCACTTTGCTCACGAATAGCATTAATAAGTGGGATAACGCGCTGTAGTTCATCTTCAAGGCTGACATCGGGAGCACCCGGGCGTGTAGATTCACCGCCGATATCTAAAATAGTCGCACCCTCATCAAGTAACTGCATCGCATGATTGAGTGCAGCTGTTGTATTAAAAAACTGGCCTCCATCTGAAAATGAATCAGGAGTAACGTTTACTATCCCCATAATAACGGGTTCGCTGAGTTCAAGCACTCGACCACGTGCAAGGTTAATTTTATTATTCATCGCTAACCTTAATATGTGTTTGTTAAGTGTAATTTGAGTTAATTACAGCAAACTGATACAAAAAAGCCCCGAACTTCGGGGCTTTTGGATACGTTATTTTAACGATTATTCCGCTTTATCATCAAGGTTTGTTTCATCTTTTTTAGATTCATCTTTTTTAGACTCATCTTTTTTAGACTCGTCGTTTTTAGATTCGCTAGTTGGTTTTTGTATTTCATCAACTGCTTTATCTTTAGAAACATCTTCTTTTTCTGATTTAGCTTCATGTCGGTCATGCGCATCACGTGGTTCACGTACTGGCTGACGCGCCATTAAATCATCAATCTGTTTCGCATCGATAGTTTCATACTTCATCAGTGCATCTTTCATTGCGTGTAAAATATCAATATTTTCTTTCAGTATTGATTCTGCACGTTGATAGTTGCGGTCTGAGAACAAACGTACTTCTGCATCAATTACTTTAGCTGTTTCGTCCGACATGCTCATAGAACGACCACCGCCGCCACCCATGTACATTTCGTTTTGATCTTCAGCATAGAGTAATGGACCTAGCTTTTCGCTTAAACCCCATTGTGTAACCATTTTGCGAGCAATGTCAGTTGCACGTTCGATATCGTTACTTGCACCGGTAGTTACTTTGTCTTCACCATAAATAATGGCTTCTGCAATACGGCCACCATAGAGGCTAGAAATCATAGACTCAAGCAGCTCTTTAGAGTGACTAACACGGTCTTGCTCTGGTAAATACATTGTCACACCTAGCGCACGGCCACGTGGTATAATAGATACTTTATAAACAGGATCGTGCTCAGGCACCACACGACCAACTATGGCATGGCCTGCTTCATGGTAAGCAGTCATTTCTTTTTCTTGCTCACTCATCACCATGGTCTTGCGTTCAGCACCCATCATGATTTTATCTTTTGCAGCGTCAAATTCAGCCATACTAACAACACGTTTATTACCACGTGCTGCATAAAGAGCCGCTTCATTCACTAAGTTAGCAAGATCAGCACCTGAGAAACCAGGTGTACCACGAGCAATCACTGCCGCTTCAACGTTATCACCTAAAGGTACTTTACGCATATGTACTTTTAGAATTTGTTCACGACCACGAATATCTGGTAGACCAACCACAACTTGGCGGTCAAAACGGCCAGGGCGAAGTAATGCTGGGTCTAAAACATCTGGACGGTTAGTCGCAGCAATAACAATAATACCTTCATTGCCTTCGAAGCCATCCATCTCAACTAGCATTTGGTTAAGCGTTTGCTCACGTTCATCATGACCGCCACCCATACCTGCGCCACGTTTACGTCCTACTGCATCGATTTCATCGATGAAGATGATACAAGGCGCTGCTTTTTTAGCTTGTTCGAACATGTCACGTACACGTGATGCACCTACACCCACAAACATTTCAACAAAATCAGAACCTGAAATAGTAAAGAATGGCACTTTTGCTTCACCGGCAACCGCCTTAGCAAGTAATGTTTTACCTGTACCAGGAGGACCGACCATAAGTACGCCCTTAGGAATGCTGCCACCTAATTTTTGGAATTTAGATGGGTCGCGTAAAAAGTCCACCAGCTCGGTTACATCGTCTTTGGCTTCATCACAGCCAGCTACATCAGCAAAAGTCGTTTTGACTTGATCTTCACTCATTAAGCGGGCTTTACTCTTACCAAATGACATGGCGCCTTTGCCACCGCCACCTTGCATCTGACGCATGAAGAAAATCCACACACCAATTAGCAGAATCATAGGGAACCAAGAAATGAAAATACTTGCTAAAAACGATTGTTCCTCAGGTTTTACACCTTTGACATTTACATCGCTTTTTAACAAATCATTTAAAATATCTTTATCATAGATCGGCATAATCGTTTGAAAACGCTCGCCGCTATTTTTTATGCCAGTAATTGTGCCACTGCCACTTTCAATAGACACTTCTTGTATAGAGCCACTGCGGGCATCTTTAACAAATTGACTGTAACTTGTTTGACGATCAACTTGATCGCCGCCATTAAAGCTCTGAAATACTGACATAAGCACAACTGCAATAACCAGCCAGAGTATTAGATTTTTCGCCATATCGCTCAAGGGGTTAACCTCTTGTATCCAATTAATTTAAATTCAACTAAACGCCAAGCAACTGTACTACAGTTTGTATCCAGTCGCTACTATATATACTTCCCGAGAACGGGGACGCGAGGCATCCGGTTTACGTATCTTCACTGCTTTAAAACTATTACGTACATCTTGCAAATATTGATCAAAGCCTTCACCTTGGAATACTTTAACAATAAACGCGCCATTTTTCTTTAAAACTTGGTGGCACATATCAAGTGCAAGCTCAACCAAGTACATGCTACCCGCCTGATCAACCGAGTTATTACCACTCATGTTAGGTGCCATATCAGACAATACCACATCTACATTTTTACCATCAATGCGTTTTAACAATGCATCAAGTACGGCCTCTTCACGAAAGTCACCTTGTAAAAAGTCAACACCCGCTAATGAATCCATAGGTAAAATATCACACGCAACCACTTGGCCTTTGTCACCTACTTTTTCTGCTAAGTATTGTGACCAACTCCCTGGGGCTGCGCCTAAATCAACCACTGTCATTGCTGGACGCAATAACTTATCTCTGTTTTGAATTTCGTCTAATTTGAAAACAGCTCGAGAGCGCCAGCCTTTTTTTTGCGCTTCTTGAACATATTTATCATCAAAATGTTCTTTAAGCCAACGCTGTGAACTGGCTGACTGTTTTTTATTTGTCATAAATTAACACGCAACTAATTAGTAATATTCTCTAGATGGCGTTAGAATACCCTTAATTCAAGCCATATTCAGCAAAATTTGTAATATCATGACATTATCAAACAAACAAAAGCAGTTTTTAAAAGGCCAGGCACATAGCCTTAAGCCTGTAGTTTTACTAGGTTCTAACGGTTTAACCGAAGGCGTAGTAGTTGAAATCCAAAGCGCACTAGAAATTCACGAATTAATTAAAGTGAAAGTGCCAACTGACGATCGTGAAACAAAAAAGCTTATTTTTGATGCCATTGTTCGCGAAACAGGGGCCACCAAATTACAAACAATTGGTCATACGATTGTGCTTTACCGTCAAAGCCCAGAGAAAAAAATTCAGTTACCTCGCGGCTAATAGCCCGTTGTAAAGCTATAAAAAAACCAGCCGCGGCTGGTTTTTTTATAAATGGATTAAAAATCCATTATTCGCAAGTTTGCTTTATAGCTGCCATGCTCAAGCCTACTAAGTGAGTAATAGTGCCCGTACTGCCCCTCATCCATATTCTCAATAGTTTGGTTACTCAATAACGAAGCTAATTGCGGCGTGGTGTTACTATGCCCTATAACCACCACAACACCACTTTGTGCTAACAACTGATTTTTCAATGTCGTTAAATCGGCAGCATTATAAGTAATAACTTTAATATTAAAATACCTAGCTAAAGGCGCTGCAGTGCTTAATGTGCGGTTATAATTACTACTGTATAACGTAATGTGTGGATGGGTTTTAACTAGCGAAACCAAATGCTCAGCACGTGCTTGCCCTTGCTCTGTTAAAAATGGATTATTGCCTGTTTGCTTTTCACTATGGCGAAACAAATAAAGCTGTTCAGGCTCAGCAAAAGCAGGATTGCATAGCATTAATAGTAATGCTATCCATGCTGATTTTATCAATACACTCATTGTTTTTTGCCTCGTTTGTATGCCAATAAACGGTCTATGAATTCAGTAGTAAGCTCATTAATGAGCCCAGTTTCTGCATTTAAAATCAAACTAAAGCCTACATTTAAGTGCGGAAAAACCACTAAGTCACTGCGGTAGCCTTGCACCCAACCACTGTGATAATAAAGCGTTTCATCATCATAGTCATACACACGCCAGCCTAGCCCATAGTAGGCTTCGTTCATGTGCTCTCGCCATACTCGTCTGTAGCGTTCTTTTTTAGTATGAGTATAAGGGCGTGTTTGCGTGGCCAATGCATCTAAGGATAATACCGATGGATATTGCCCTAATTGCGCATTTAACCAAATAGCCATATCTGACGCACTGGCGTTTACCCCTGCCGCGGGTGCAACTTTATAATAATTCTTTTTTAAGCGGGCGCTATACCAACGTTTTTTGCCACGCACGTGAGGGTGTGCATAGTTATTATCCTGCACCATGGCATCGTAACCCAAACTAGCATCATTCATTTCTAGGGGAGTAAAAAACGCCTCATTAAGCCACTGGGTATAGGTTTTGTTGGTACTTTTTAAAATTACGTCGTCTATTAAGCTAAACATTACATTTTGATAGCCATAGCAATCACCAGGGTCACAAATGGGTTTAACACTCAATAGTTTTTCAACAATGTCCTTATAACCCATTCGCGATTCGATTAAATTATCGTAAGCGTTAGGAACTAGCCCACTAGAATGGCTTAAAATATGAAAAACTTTTAAATCATCTTTATAGTCAGTTTGCTTAAAATCCGGTAAATAATAACTAACAGGTAAATAAAGGTTGAGCCGCTGTTCATTTGCGAGTTTAGCCGCTAACGACCCTGCAAATGTTTTCGATACGGAGGCTAAACGAAATCGAGTGTGCGGGTTAATTTTTTGCCCACCGCGCACCTTTGTATTGCCCATAGTATGGATGTAGTCACGTGCTTGTGAGTTGACAATGGATAGCGCCCCTCCTGGGATTTTTTTTATTTTTAGTTTTTTTTCTGTATAGCGTCCATAACTTTTAACAAATGCTTCCCAATCAGGATCTGTGCTTGCGCTCGCCTGTAAATGCGTCCCGATAAGGAGCACGGCAAAAAAGTAAAAGGGTAAGGTGTTAAAATACTTCATTCTTAGCTAATTTTTCTTTTTTAGTCATAATCAACCGTTATAATATCATGAACTTTTACTCGGACTAACGTACAATATGTCCGATTAATGGCTTTTGAGTGGATGTAAAATATTTATGCGTTTTTTAGTTGTATCACTTTTTATAATATCAGCGTCAGGTTGTGCTGTCGTTAAACAACCCGCAGAACCTTTAGTTATGCCTGCAAAGCCTATGCTCAAGAGCCAAACTTACCAGTTAAAGTATGAAGCTGAGCATGCTTCACCAAAAGTGAAGTCGGTGCAATTACCCGCCCACAACGTGAAAAAAAATCAAACTGTTAGAGTAATCGTAGACCGTGCAAGTGTTACCGACACTTTGGTCTCTCAAATAAGCCAAGCCTTAATTGATAAACAGCTTAAGGTGACCACTAGCGAGAATAGCGATTATACGTTAGCAATTCATCAAGTTGATCTTGAATTTATAGATGACGCTAAGTACACCCTAGCGCAACCAGAAAAACCATATTCATTATTTTCAAAAGTAGCCCAGCAATTTCCGTCCCAACAATGCGCCAATATATTAGCCCAAGTTAGTATGCGACTTACTCACAAAGCATCGGGCGATGTGGTGTGGTTTGCTAAATCATCAATTGATAGTGCAAGCTTCCATCGTGAACCCCTTGTTTATAGCTTTAGCGAAGAAAAGAAGATCACTAATGAGCTAGAAGTTGTTGCATTTATACATAAGCACAACACCGAACAGGCTCGCCTAAAACGAGCTGAGCTTAATAATGAAGTAACGGCCCCTGCGTATAAAACCATTACAAAACTGAGTCGTTTAACTAAATTAAATGGGCCATGTACACGCACCGAAATAAGTGCTCTAACACCTATGATGCAATTTTACTTAAGCAGTATTCTTATTGATAAAATTAAAGTTCAGTAGTTGTTAGGACGACCGCTACATTTTTTTACAGATTTAGCTAAGAGTTTGACAATATACTAGGGTCTGTTGACCTTTCAAGGTTAAATTTGCAGCACTCTGTTTGGTATTTAGGCAAGGCAGAGCCTTTGTGGTGTGGTTGCTCCCCATAAATAGGCGATAACGCAGCATCAATGCCAAACAGACGCTGCCCG
>NZ_PNDJ01000052.1:0-104890 GCF_005887255.1 Pseudoalteromonas sp. S1609
ATGTTCTATATCTTCAATTAAAAGTTTTATGTCTTTCGACAGCTCAATGAATTCTGAATTTATTTAATATCTTTCGATATTGAATTGACTGTGCTGAATAACTACCTAAGTAATTATTCTGTTGGTCACTCAGTTTTAATTGAGACTCTAAATTTGTTTGCCTCACTTAGTAAACTAAGCTTGGCTGTTAGAACTCAATCTGTACGAGTGCCCACACAGATGATTGCTTTATATTGTTAAAGAACGTTGCGATTAAAGCGTTAAACTTTATCTCGCTAGGGCTGCGCATATTACGCTTTCCTATTTTTTTGTCAACACTTAATTTTGTTAAACTTAAAAGTTTTCAGAACTAAGTTTTACTCGACTCACTGAGTAGCTCGTGCCTCGCTATGCGTTGCGTTCTGCCGTCTCAGTGGTGTCGCATTATAGGGAGATCCGAAAACAGATCAACCCTTTTTTGAAGAAAACTTGAAATAAATGACTGTTCGCTGGATATTTAGACTAAACGCTTAAAAAGACAACTAAACCTAATCATATTTCGCCTTTAAAGCTGTAAAAACTTATTTTTTGGAAAAATCTTTTCATAGTTATTGTAGCGATTACCAAGAAAACAAATTGTTTAGCTTTATATGGCCATTTAGATTAGTGGCGAATAAGTACATCAGGCAAGGGCTCTACTATTATAAAGTTAATGAGCTATTGGTGGGTATCAACTATTTCGAACTTTTTTTGTTAATAACTATTAACTGTAAAAGTCGTTACATGGTCATATATTTATTAGTCTAAATAGCTTTACATATAAATAGAAAGATAGCAGTCCTAAACGCTCGCATTATGATTCGTCGATTCTAGTTAGACTATTTTATTAGATGAAAGGAATGAGAATAAATTTGCTATTAATAATAGAGCTAAAAGCTTTATTCATTTTGTGTGAATTTTAGATATTAAAAAGCCGAGCATAAGCTCGGCTTTTTGGTGTCTCTTTAAGACTTACTCTGCAGACTGCGCGTCTTCTTGAACTTCTTCGCTCGCCGCTGGGCGACCAACTAGTTCAATATAAGCCATTGGTGCATTATCACCAGCACGGAAGCCACACTTAAGAATACGAGTGTAACCACCTGGACGATCCGCATTACGAGGACCGATTTCACTGAATAACTTACCAACTACTTCATTATCACGCGTGCGAGCAAACGCTAAACGGCGATTTGCTACACTGTCAGTCTTAGCCAGTGTGATTAAAGGTTCAATTACACGGCGTAACTCTTTCGCTTTAGGCAAAGTAGTTTTGATGATTTCATGTTTCACCAAAGAACCTGCCATATTGCTGAACATCGCTTTACGATGGCTACTGTTACGGTTTAATTGACGACCACTCTTACGATGGCGCATGACCCTATCCTTCTAACTAAACTAATATAGTGATTTAGATTATTCAGCTAGGCTTGCAGGCGGCCAATTTTCTAGGCGCATGCCTAGAGAAAGACCACGTGAAGCTAGCACGTCTTTTATTTCAGTTAGAGACTTCTTACCTAGATTAGGCGTTTTAAGAAGCTCAACTTCAGTGCGCTGAACTAAATCACCGATATATTGAATTTGCTCGGCTTTCAAACAGTTTGCTGAACGTACTGTTAATTCAAGATCATCAACTGGACGAAGTAGAATAGGATCGAATTCTGGCTTCTCTTCTTTCTCTTCTGGCTCAGTTACATCACGTAAATCTACGAATGCATCTAATTGCTCAGCTAAGATAGTAGACGCACGGCGGATCGCTTCTTCAGGATCTAAGGTGCCGTTTGTTTCCATATCAATGATTAACTTGTCTAAATCTGTACGTTGCTCAACACGGGCTGATTCAACCGAGTACGCAATACGTTCAACTGGGCTGAATGATGCATCAAGCAGCAATCGACCAATTGGACGCTCATCGTCATCAGAGGATAAACGACTAGATGCCGGCACATAACCACGACCACGCTCAACACGAATACGCATGCTGATCTCGCTGTTATTTGTTGTTAAATTACAAATAACATGATCTGGGTTAGCAATTGTTACATCGCCATCGTGCTGAATATCTGCCGCAGTCACAGGGCCTACACCAGATTTAGTCAGGGTCAGAAAAACTTCATCTTTGCCTTCTAACGTTACCGCTAGACCTTTAAGGTTTAGTAGTATTTCAATGATGTCTTCTTGTACGCCTTCTTTCGCGCTGTACTCATGCAATACACCGTCGATTTCAACTTCAGTTACTGCACATCCAGGCATAGATGATAACAGTATACGGCGTAAGGCATTACCCAAAGTGTGACCAAAGCCACGCTCGAGTGGTTCTAAAACTACTTTAGAACGCGTTGGGTTGATAGCGTCGATATCGACTAACCTTGGTTTTAGAAATTCTGTAACAGAACCCTGCATTTTATCCTCTCTTAACTCTTAACTTTACTTAGAGTAAAGTTCGACGATTAGTTGTTCATTAATGTCCGCAGACAGATCTGAACGCTCAGGTAGGCGCTTGAAGCTACCTTCCAATTTCTTACCGTCAACTTCAACCCAAGTCGGCTTTTCACGTTGCTCAGCCAACTCTAGAGCAGCGATGATACGTGCTTGTGTTTTAGACTTCTCACGAATTACAACAGTATCTTCTGGAGTAATTACGTATGAAGGAATATTCACAACACGACCATTAACTAGAATCGCTTTGTGGCTTACTAACTGACGTGCTTCAGCGCGTGTGCTAGCAAAACCCATGCGATATACAACATTGTCTAAACGTTGCTCTAAAAGCTGTAACAAGTTTTCACCTGTGTTGCCTTTAAGGCGAGCAGCTTCTTTGTAGTAGTTACGGAATTGCTTTTCTAATACACCGTAAATACGACGTACTTTTTGCTTTTCACGTAATTGTAAACCGTAATCAGATAAGCGTCCTTTACGAGCGCCGTGCTGACCAGGTGCAGTCTCAAGTTTACACTTAGAGTCGATAGCTCTTACGCCGCTCTTAAGGAACAGGTCAGTACCTTCACGACGACTCAGCTTGAGCTTAGGGCCCAAATATCTTGCCATGTTATTTCTCCTAACCTATTGTTAAACGCGACGTTTCTTCGGTGGACGACAACCATTATGTGGTATTGGCGTCACGTCAGTAATGTTGGTGATACGGTAACCAGCAGCATTCAAAGCACGTACAGCAGATTCACGACCTGGACCTGGACCTTTGATGAAAACTTCTAGATTTTTTAAACCGTATTCTTGAGCAGCAGTACCTGCACGCTCTGCAGCAACCTGAGCAGCGAATGGAGTAGATTTACGTGAACCACGGAAACCTGAACCACCGGCAGTAGCCCATGATAGTGCATTACCTTGACGGTCGGTAATCGTTACAATAGTGTTGTTGAAAGACGCATGAACATGAGCCATACCATCAGCAACTTGCTTTTTAACCTTTTTACGACGAATTGGTGTCTTAGCCATTTTACTATCCCCTTATCGCTTAATAGGCTTACGAGGACCCTTACGGGTACGCGCGTTAGTCTTTGTTCTTTGACCACGAAGTGGTAAAGAGCGACGGTGACGTAGGCCACGGAAACAACCAAGGTCCATAAGGCGCTTGATATTCAAAGTAACTTCACGACGAAGGTCACCTTCTACAGTGTACTTGCCAACTGCTTCACGCAGTACGTCAAGTGTTTCGTCTGAAAGTTCACCGATTTTTGTGGTCTCGGCGATACCAGTCGCTTCTAAGATAGCCTTAGAGCGAGTCTTACCTATGCCATAAATAGCTGTTAAACCAATAACTGCATGTTTATGATCAGGGACGTTAATGCCAGCGATACGGGCCACTAACACATCTCCTATATTTGAATTTGGTAATCATCTGTTTGAAAAGCCCGTAAGGATACTCAAACGAAGACCAAATCACAACTAAAAACACAGGCCGAGAAACCTCAGCCTGCACGACTGTTTACTTAGCCTTGCCTTTGCTTATGCTTAGGCTCACTGCAAATTACGCGTACTACACCAGCACGTTTAATAACTTTACAGTTACGGCATATTTTCTTAACGGAAGCACGTACTTTCATTGCTCAACTCCGTAAACTGACCTTATCGACCGTAGCCTTTAAGGTTCGCTTTTTTCAGCACAGAATCATACTGATGTGACATCAGATGCGTCTGTACTTGTGCCATAAAGTCCATGATTACAACAACGATAATCAAAATTGATGTACCGCCGAAATAGAATGGCGTTTGCCATGCCATAGTCATGAATTCGGGCACCAGACAGATAAAGGTTATATACAAAGCACCTGCCAATGTCAGGCGTGTCATCACTTTATCAATGTATTTAGATGTCTGCTCACCTGGACGAATACCTGGGATAAATGCGCCAGATTTTTTCAGGTTGTCTGCTGTTTCACGCGGGTTAAAAACCAACGCTGTGTAGAAAAAGCAGAAGAAGATGATAGCCGCAGCTAAAACCATTGCATACAAAGGCTGACCTGGAGTCAACGTTGTAGCAATTGCTTGTAGCACATCAGCAACCGGACCTTCACCCTGGCCGAACCAGCTTGCAATTGTACCAGGGAACAGAATTATACTGCTAGCGAAGATTGGTGGAATAACACCCGCCATATTTACTTTCAGAGGTAAATGCGTGCTTTGAGCAGCAAATACTTGACGACCTTGTTGACGTTTGGCGTAGTTAACAACAATACGTCGTTGACCACGTTCAAAGAATACAACAAGATAAGTAACAGCGAATACTATAACCGCAACCATCAACAGTACAAAAACATTCAAATCACCTTGGCGCGCCATTTCGGCTGTCGAACCAATAGCAGACGGCAGGTTAGCTACAATACCAACAAATATTAGAACTGAGATACCGTTACCGATACCACGTTCTGTTATCTGTTCGCCCAACCACATAAGGAACATAGTACCGGTTACTAAACTCACCACTGCGGTGAAGTAGAATCCCATACCTGGGTTAACAACTAACCCGTTCATCATGCCCGGTAAGCTTGTGGCAATACCGATTGATTGGATAGTAGCAAGCACAAGCGTGCCGTAGCGTGTGTACTGGCTTATCTTTTTACGCCCTTGCTCACCTTCTTTCTTAAGCTCTATAAACGGCGGATACATATGCGTTAATAGTTGCGTAATAATCGAAGCCGAGATATACGGCATGATACCCAGTGCTAACACTGAAGCTCGCTCAAGCGCACCACCGCTAAACATGTTGAACATCTCAACAATGGTGCCCTTTTGTTGCTCGAAGAAATCGGCAAGTACAGCGGCGTCAATCCCAGGGATCGGCACAAATGAACCTAGACGGTAAATTATGATAGCACCCAATACGAAGAGTAATCGGCGCTTCAATTCCGAAAGTCCACCTTGTGCACTTTGTGTATCTTGACCTGGTTTAGCCATTAGTACTTCCTTAGTCTTCTACCTTGCCTCCGGCAGCTTCGATAGCTTCGCGTGCACCTTTAGAAGCCTTAAGGCCTTTAACGGTAACAGCGCGTGAAACTTCGCCAGATTTAACAACTTTAACGAACTGAACGTTCTTTTTAACTAGACCAGCTGCTTGTAACGCGCTTAGGTCTACCACATCGCCTTCAACTTTAGCGATTTCGTATAGGTTAATTTCTGCAGATACTAAAGATTTGCGAGAAGTGAAACCGAACTTAGGTAGACGACGTTGCATAGGCATTTGACCGCCCTCAAAACCAACGCGTACTTTACCGCCAGAACGTGATTTTTGACCTTTGTGACCACGGCCACCAGTCTTACCAAGACCAGAACCGATACCACGACCAACACGTTTTGGAGCAGTTTTTGAACCTGCAGCAGGTGAAAGTGTATTCAAATGCATCGAATTACCCCTCTACCTTAACCATGTAATAAACCTGGTTGATCATACCACGCACACATGCTGTGTCTTCTAACTCAACAGTGTGATTGATACGACGTAAACCAAGACCGCGTAATGTAGCTTTATGCTTCGGTAAACGACCGATAGAGCTTTTTACTTGTGTTACTTTTACAGTTTTATTAGCCATGGTTTACCCCAAAATCTCATCTACTCGAAGACCACGTTTTGCAGCGATCGACTGAGGAGAATTCATGTTCTCAAGAGCTGAGATCGTTGCACGTACAACGTTGATCGGGTTAGTAGAACCGTAACATTTAGAAAGTACGTTCTGCACACCAGTCACTTCAAGTACTGCACGCATAGCACCACCTGCAATGATACCAGTACCTTCAGATGCTGGTTTCATAAACACTTGTGAGCCAGCATGACGTCCTTTAACAGGATGCTGTAATGTGTTGCCATTTAGGTCTACGTTGATCATGTTACGACGTGCTTTTTCCATTGCTTTTTGAATAGCAGCTGGAACTTCACGTGCTTTACCATAACCGAAACCTACTTTACCTGCGCCATCACCAACTACAGTTAGTGCAGTAAAGCTAAAGATACGACCACCTTTAACTACTTTAGACACACGGTTCACCGCGATTAGCTTTTCAGCTAAATCAGGCTGTTGTTGCTTTGCTTCTACGTTAGCCATTGTCTACTCCTAGAATTGCAAACCGGCTTCACGCGCAGCATCAGCTAGCGCCTTCACACGGCCGTGATATTTAAAGCCACTGCGATCAAAAGCAATCTTTTCGATGCCTTTGTCAGCCGCACGTTCAGCAACCGCTTTACCAACTGCTTGTGCAGCTGCAACGTTGCCTGTGCCTTTAACTGTTTCGCTAATAGCTTTCTCAACAGTAGAAGCAGCAGCCAGTACATTACCCTCAGCGTTTACAACTTGAGCGTAAATGTGACGTGGCGTGCGGTGGATAACAAGACGCGTTGTGCCTTGTTCAATATAATTTCTACGAGTGCGTTTAGCACGACGTAGACGAGCTGTTTTTTTATCCATCGTCTTACCTTACTTCTTCTTAGCCTCTTTACGGCGTACATTCTCATCTGAATAACGAACACCTTTACCTTTATAAGGCTCAGGTTTACGGTATGCACGAATGTTAGCAGCTGTTTGACCAACTAACTGCTTGTCTACGCCCTTAACTAGAACTTCTGTTTGGCTTGGAGTTTCAATCGTAATTCCTTCAGGAACTGCGAAATTAACTGGGTGCGAGAAACCAAGAGTTAAGTCTAAAACTTTGCCCTTAGCTGCAGCACGGTAACCAACACCTACTAACTGAAGTTTCTTCTCGTAACCTTCATGCGTACCAACAACCATGTTGTTGATTAGAGCGCGAGCAGTACCTGCTTGTGCCCATGCATTGGCTACGCCTTCACGAGGTAAAGTTGTAATAACGTTGTCGTTAACTTGTACTTCAACAGCATTGTTGATAGTACGAGTAAGTTCACCGTTTTTGCCTTTAACTGTGATTTCCTGGCCTTTTAATGTAACTTCTACACCGGCAGGAACGTTTATTGGTGCCTTTGCTATGCGAGACATAGTTCCCCTCCGATTAAGCTACAAAACCAATGATTTCACCACCAACGCCTGCACTACGTGCTGCGCGGTCTGTCATTAGGCCTTTAGAAGTTGATACGATAGCGATACCTAAACCACCCATTACCTTCGGTAATTCGTCACGTCTCTTATAGATACGTAGACCAGGGCGACTTACACGCTGGATATTTTCAATAACAGCTTTGCCTTCGAAGTACTTTAACTCGATAGAAAGCTCAGGTTTAACATCACCACTTACTGCGAAGTCTGCGATGTAACCTTCATTTTTTAATACATTAGCTACTGCTACTTTCAGTTTCGAATTAGGCATCGTTACAGATACTTTCTTCGCTGACTGACCGTTACGGATTCGTGTAAATAAATCCGCGATAGGATCTTGCAAGCTCATAGTCTTACTCCCATGATTCTATTACCAGCTAGCCTTTTTAAGGCCAGGAATTTCACCGCGCATAGCTGCTTCGCGAACTTTAATACGGCTCATGCCGAATTTGCGAAGGAAACCATGTGGGCGGCCCGTAATGTTACAACGATTACGTTGACGTGCAGGGCTAGAATCACGAGGTAAAGCTTGTAGCTTAAGTACCGCGTCCCAACGATCATCTTCAGATGTATTAACATCACTGATGATAGCTTTTAGTGCTGCACGCTTTTCAGCGTACTGAGCAACTAGTTTAGTGCGCTTTGCTTCGCGCGCTTTCATAGAATTCTTTGCCATAACCCTACCCTTATTTCTTGAATGGGAAGTTAAACGCTTCTAACAACGCACGGCCTTCCTCATCTGATTTCGCAGATGTAGTGATTGTGATATCCATACCGCGTACACGGTCTACTTTATCATAATCAATTTCTGGGAAGATGATTTGTTCACGTACGCCCATGCTGTAGTTACCACGTCCATCAAAAGACTTAGCACTTACACCACGGAAGTCACGGATACGTGGGATAGCGATTGAAACCAAACGCTCAAAAAAGTCCCACATACGCTCGCCGCGTAGGGTTACTTTACAACCAATCGGGTAACCTTCACGCACTTTGAAGCCAGCAACAGATTTGCGTGCTTTAGTGATTAAAGGTTTCTGACCAGAGATAGCTTCTAGATCCGCAACAGCGTTATCTAAAATCTTCTTGTCAGCTAAGGCTTCGCCCACACCCATGTTTAATGTGATCTTTTCGATCTGAGGGACTTGCATGACAGAGCTGAAACCAAACTTCTCTTGAAGTTCAGCAACTACTTTGTCTTTATATACTTCATGCAGTTTCGCCATCATTCTACTCCAACTATTAGATAGTTTTACCAGTAGATTTAAAGATACGTAATTTCTTACCATCTTCAATCTTGAAACCTACACGATCTGCTTTGCTCGTTTCCGAGTTGTAGATCGCAACGTTTGATACGTCGATAGACGCTTCTTTCTCAACAATACCGCCAGCTTGGTTCAACTGTGGAACCGGCTTTTGATGTTTCTTGATTAAGTTAATGCCTTCGACAAATACTCGACCAGACTCGGTTACAACTGAAAGCACTTTGCCGCGCTTACCTTTGTCTTTACCTGCTAGTACGATTACTTCGTCATCACGACGGATTTTTGCTGCCATGATAGACTCCTTACAGTACTTCTGGGGCTAGTGAAACGATTTTCATGAACTTTTCATTACGAAGTTCGCGAGTCACAGGGCCGAAAATACGAGTACCAATAGGCTGCAAGTTATCATTTAAGATAACAGCCGCATTGCTGTCGAAACGGATCAATGAACCGTCTGGACGACGAACGCCTTTTTTGGTACGCACAACTACCGCGTTTTTAACATCACCTTTCTTCACTTTACCGCGAGGAATCGCTTCTTTTACAGAAACTTTAATGATATCGCCAATCGCTGCATAGCGACGGTGTGAACCACCAAGGACTTTTATACACTGCACTTTGCGAGCGCCGCTGTTATCAGCAACTTCCAGCTGAGTTTGCATTTGGATCATGTTAATGACCTCCGGTGTAGTAATTACAACTTGTCTTAAATTTGTTTAAAATCAAGACATTTCGATTGAATTCCACTCAAAAAACATACTAGATGTCTCTTAAGGGCGGGCAATTGTATCAGCATTGAGAGGGGAGTGGTAGGTTATTTTTTAATTAATTTAATGCGGACGCTAAATTAGAAACTGGTTTTTTATGCTATTTATCTAAATTACAGGTGGTTATAAAACAAACAAGGCATCTCAGCGATGCCTTGTTTTATATCAGTAATTAAAATTAGCCAAACAAACCTTTTAATTTGTCTTTAATTTTGTCTTTAGCTTTTTCTTTTGCTTCATCTTTAACCGCACTGCCTATATCTAATTTTATGCCAACATCATGAAATGGGCCTTTTATCCTCAGGGGAATTTTAAAGCCAGTGCTATCATCGGTAGTACCTTGACCTTCAATAGAATCAACTAAACCTGTTACTAGGCGGTAATTAACCAGAGTTTGCGGTAAATCAACATCTCCTTCACCTGAAATACGTATTAAAGGGCTGATCAACGATAAATCAGTATTTTTGCCTACGCCATTGGTAAAGTTAAAACTACCAGAAAGTGCAGAGAAATCTGTTTTCTCAGATTCCTCAAATCCTGTATCTAATCCCTCAGACACGGCATTAAAGTTGCCTTTAACTAGCTCTTTACCCTTACGCACCATTTCCGCTACGTTTGCTCCCTTAACTGCACCATCCGCGAATTTGAACCCCAGCTTACCATTGAGCGCGTTAATAAACGTTTTTTGGCTTTGCCCTACTGTAGTTAAATTCCAGTTTAAAGAGCCTTTACCCATTAATTTATCAAAACCGGCAGCATCAGTAAGTAAGGGCTGTGCCTCTATTTTATCTAAGTCGAAGTTGGTCGCTATTTTATAAGGGGTATTTTGGGCATTGATAGTAACCCCCCCTGTACCTGTTCCTTCATAAGCGGCAAAGCTATCTAAGCTTAATTTAGCAATGCTATTTTTAAGTTCTACAGTAAACTGGTTAGCGCCGAGTTTAATGTCGTTAGCTTTTAAACCGCTTGAACGAATAATCATATTTGCATCTAATGCACTTAAGCCACTTAAATCAATTTTAGTATCATCCCATACAATCGGTTCTGCAGGCTTTGACTCGCCTTTTGCAGGGGCTTCTTTTTTAGCTACGGTTTCTGGTAAGTAAGGATTTAAATCAAGCATGCCTAAGTCAATATCAGCATTAACCGCTAAACGACTGCCTAGATTCACCTTACTTTTACCTTTAATCTCGAGTGCATCGAGCGTTGCAACTAATTCAGTTAGGTTGAACTCTTCACCGAGCAGGTGCATTTGGGCATTGATACTAAAGGCATTAAACGCATTGCTTTTAGCGTTTAAGTCAACCCCTTGCCAGTTAGCAATATTTTTAACTGAATCACCGTTAAGTGCTAATAATCCATTAATATCTTGGCCTTGTTTGGCTATGCTGCCATCAAACGTTAAATCTACTAAACGTGAGTTAAGTTTTTGCTTTACATTAAATGTGGCGCCTTCAATCGCTTTTGCTGGAGTATCAAGTTTTACATCAAGCTCAAATCGCTCTTGCATATAAGTAATAGCACCGGTTACTTCGAGCTGTTTGCGCAGTGAAGGCAGTAATATAGCCAGTTCTAAATCGCTAATTTGTTGTTTAGCACCCGTTTGACCATCTAAATATGTAAACGACCCGCCATAAATAGCGACTTCACCTAATTGAATATCAAAGTTTTCAGGTAGTTTGACTGCCTCACCCGATTGAATTTGCTGCTCAGGTTGCTTGGCCACTGCACCAAATAACTGCCAGTTAGCTTTACCGCTTTTATCGGTTTCTAGCAAAATATCAGGTTCATTAATGACAAACTTTTCTAGCTTTAACTCGCCACCGAGTAATGAAAGCCACGGAATATGAACTGCAAGTTGCTGCATACTTGCCATATCAGCGCGAGAGCCGCTAGGTATATTGGCAAAATGCACATCATTAAGCTCCAGCTTTAATGCAGGGAATACACTGAGGGTTTTATCGCCCTTTATGGTTAATGTGCGCCCGGTTGTTTTTTCAACCTGCTCAGACACTTTATTAAAAATGGTATCAGTAGGAATTAAAAAAGGTGCAGCAACAATTAACGCTATGCATAGCAATAATATGACACCAATAATTTTAAATAAGGTCTTCATGATCATCCTTTCAAACGTGCAAATAATGCTCTTATCATAGCGAGAGTTAGCGCGAAAAGCATTGTTAAACAAATAAAAATGTATTAACCATAGCTATCCTCTTTCTAAATTAGGTTTTGAAGACTCACTTTAATAAACTTAAAGATTCACGCTTCTGATTACATTCCTTTAATTGTTCGGTATGATGCGCGCCCCTGTTGTATTTAGCCTAAATAAGCTAAAATAAAGCGACTAAAAAGTATATCTAACCGGAGAGTCTACAAGGCATGAAGAAACTGCTAATTTCACCGTCAAAAATGGCATTAGGCGAGCAAGAAAGTCAAATTTACCAAAACATTCTGAAGCAATCTTCAGAGCTAAGCCTAAACCTGATGGCTGTGAAAGTGGAAAACCATCCAGAAGACTTTTTAGGTTGGTGTTACGAGCTATTAAGCGCAAGCCGCGACCGCATTAATTATGACTTACTCGAAACCCCACAATTACCATTATTAAAAAAGCTGCATGACCAACTTATTTCAGCCATTAGCTTTTTACAATTAAAAACATTACGGGTAGCGCCTTGGCCAGTAGTGAGTATGTTTGTAGAGCAACATAAAGAACTGGTGGCACTTGATGAGCAGTTACGTTTAACTACTTATATTGCAGGCCTACGTGAAAAATCGTTAAAAGATATGATCCCTGAAGACTTACTCGCTTTTAGCGGTAAGCATATGGCATCACTCGATCCGAGTACTTATAACTTTGATGTAGAATGGTTTGCCTCTACCAAAAGCGCCAAAGGTTTTCACCAGATGCTGGCTGACCTGCCAGGTGCCTTCGACGATGCGCTTAGCAACATTCCACTTGAGGGTGATGTAGCCCAAACTGATTATCAGCAATTTGTAGTTGCTTACTTGAGTGCATTTAATGGTAGTGATGAAAAACCAACACTGGCACCTGCCACCCGCTTATTAGCAATGCGCCGCCCTGATGTATTTACACCAATAAGCAATAGCCGCTTAGATGCACTTTGCTCAGCTTTAGGTATCACCAAATTAAATAACCGCGACTTTGAGCGTTATTGGCAAGATGTAGTACAAAGTATTCACGCTATGTCATGGTTTAAAATGGCCAACGCTGGTAATGAACTAGAAACCCAATTAGTAGATATTAAAGCGCTTATACCTTGCTTTTTTTACTATGCAGATACTAACACTGCTGATAACTCTAACTACATTAAGCTACTTAATAAACCTACACGTAGCACTTCTAGCAGCAGTAAAGCGCCACGCCGAGGTAAAGAATCTGCTGAGATTTTAGTGGACCGCGCTCTTGCTGCTGATGATATCCCAGAACATATTCGTGCTAAACGTGACTCCATTATTAGCGAAGTACAGAAAGGTCGTGGCGTAAACGAAACAATTACCCTAATGCGCACCATATTTGGTTAATTAATCAACAAGTAAACCCAAATGGCCTAGCAGCGCTTTGATGGTGCAGCTAGGCTACTTTTTGCACCAGCAAAGTGAACCTTTAAAATAATCACTTTTGTATACCTACCTCATGTTATTTTCAATACATTGTTTTAAATAATAAAAATAATTTATAAACAAATAAGTTTAATTTGGCACACACAGTGCAAATACCCCATTAGTAACATAATAAAATGCCGCCAAACAAAAGGTTGTAGTCATTCATAATAAAAAGCCTTGGCGTGCAAAATCATACAATGGGAAATAAGACATGCTAAAACTACAAAAAACAATATTGATCAGTGCATTGGCATTAACAGGAATGACATCAACTACTGCATTTGCTGAAGTAACAGCAAATGCAGCAGCCACTTCTAACTACTTATGGCGCGGACAAGAGCAAACTGGGGGCGATGCAGCTGTATCTGGCGGTATTGATTACGCTAATGAATCTGGCTTTTATGCGGGTACTTGGGCGTCAAATGCGTCTTGGGCCGATGAAATGACCTACGAGCTAGACATATACGCAGGTTTTGGCGGCGCAATCAATGAAAGCGTGAGTTATGACGTAGGTTATATTTATTACGCGTACCCAGATGCGGCATCAGGTGCCGATGCAGATTTTTCTGAAGTTTACGGTAGCATTAGTGTGCAAGGTTTTACATTTGGTGCAGCCGTACTTGCAACTTCTGCTGCCAATGGTGACGGTACTGATTTTGGTGATTCATTGTATTTAAATGCCGATTACAGCTTCGCTGTTGGTAGCAATGGCACAGAAATGGCGCTACATATAGGTCATTACTCAGGCGATTTCATCGGTGATGACAATATCATTGATTATGGTGTATCGGTGTCTAAAGACGGTTTTACTTTTGGCCTATCAGATAACGACATGGACGGCTCTGATGTAAAAGCCTATGTAGCCTACGCTGTAGACTTTAACCTATAAAAATGTGTCACTTGCTGCAACACTAAGGGCCGCAAGGCCCTTTCTCGTTTCATTGAGATCTTACTGCTACTCAAATTTGTTTTTGCTAAAATTTTTTTACTGCCAGTTTATTTTTATGATTGAATAAGCTTAATAACACTTGCTTAGAAATGAGCCTATCGGTATAAAAACCAAACACTCTAAAAATAAGAAGCGAACAGCCATGCAAGATCACAAAAGCCAACCATTAACCGATTTTATAGAATACCCGCCAGAGGAAATGCTCGAGCGAGCGAATGAGTTTTTACAAACTAGCCAACGCCGCCATAGTATTCGCAGCTTTAGTAACCGCCAGGTGCCAAAAGAAATAATCGAAACCTGTATAAAAGCGGCAGGTACAGCACCTAGTGGCGCAAACCACCAGCCTTGGCATTTTGTGGCCATTAATAGCGCAGATGTTAAAAAGCAAATTCGTGAAGCAGCCGAGAAATTAGAACGCTCATTTTATGAAGGTCGCGCAGGCGAAGAATGGCTTGATGCATTAAAACCATTAGGCACCGATGCTAATAAACCCTATTTAGAGCACGCACCATGGTTGATTGCAGTGTTTAGTCAAAAAAAGGGAGGTGTAAATACGGACGATAAAAACACCAATTACTATGTGCATGAATCAGTAGGGCTGGCCACTGGTTTTTTAATTCAAGCACTACACCGAGCAGGCCTTGCAACCTTGACCCACACGCCAAAACCAATGAGCTTTTTAACCGATATTTGTGGTCGCGACAAAGATAACGAGCGCCCTTACATGCTATTAATTGCAGGCTACCCCGATGAGCATGCAACGGTACCACTGCATGCACTTGATAAAAAGTCGCTGGATGAAATAGCCACTTTTATTTAACCTGAACTCTGGTTATTCAGTTATTGGTTGATAATCCACTGCTATTTTATCGCCAGCTTTAAGGCCCGTAATAATATGTTGCTGATTATCAATCTGCTCACCTAAGCGCACAAAACGACGCTCAATTTTGTCAGCGTTAATGACATACATCATACTGAGCTGTCCAAAGTCATGTATCCAATTAGGGTTAACAAGCACACCTTGGGTGTTTTCAAACGGTAAATGCAATTGTGCATATAACCCAGGGATCATTCCTGACTGTGGCTCAATTTCTAGCCGGATCAGTAAGCTACGTGCAGCGTTATCAACGACTGGTACAATTTCACTGATATTTGCAACCGTTGTTAGGTTGAGCGAAGGTAAACTCACGTTTAAACGATCGCCTAACTTAAGCTTTACTGCTTGTTGCTCTCGTACATTAAAAGCAAGTTGAAGTTGCTTTGGATTATAAAGCGTTAACAACGGTATACCAGGTGTGGCTGTATCGCCAGGTTCAGCTAAACGTTCAACAACGACACCAGATATAGGGGCTTTAATTTGCGTGTAGTTAAGTGATACCTGCGCCTGGGTTTGCTGCTGCTTTGCTCCAGCTAAATTGGCAGTTAAGTTATCAAATTTTGCTTTAGCATCATCAAGCTCACTCACGGGTACTAACCCTTTTGCCTGTAACTCAGTTACTCTAGTAAGTTGCTTTTTAGCTTGGTTTAATGAGGCTTGCACCGCATTAATATTTGCCTCACTTTGTGCCAGCATCGCTTTAAAGTCATCTTGCTTTAGGGTGATTAATAAGTCACCTTTGCTAACCTTATCACCGGCGCGCACTTTAAATTGCTTTACTTGTGCCATTACATTTGACGAAATTTGGGTGTTTTGTTTCGCAATTACACTCCCTGGTACATGCTCTGTTCGCGAAATAGTTTGCAGCTCAACAGTGACCACCTCACCTTGATATTGAGTAACTGAAATCTCTTTTAACCCTGCAGGTTGTTTATTACTAAAGCTACCGGCCATGTATAGCACTGCTACAATAACCACAACCAATGCACTGATTGCACCTAAAACTTTTGATTTACCCTGCATGTGCTTCTTCCTCTGGGTTTGTAAACACTAAATAATAAACAAGCGGTACAACAAACAACGAAAACACAGTAGACGCCACGATGCCAAAAATAATTGCTATGGCTAATCCGCTAAATACTGGGTCAAGTGTGATCACTAAGTTACCTAATAAAGTAGTTCCGGCGGTTAATAATACTGGGCGCATTCGTACCGACCCTGCAGCAATAAGTGCCTCTTTTATTGCCATCCCCTGAGCGCGTGCTTGGTTAATGAATTCGACTAAAATAAGTGAATTACGTACTACAATACCTGCTAAGGCAATCATGCCTATCATCGCAGTAGCGGTAAATAATACTGGCTCAGGAGCCCCTGCTATGGTGCGTTCACCAAATTGATTGAGTAACCAAAATCCAGGCATAATACCAATCACTGTTAATGGAATGGCCGACATAATAATCAGCGACAAACTAACAGATTGAGTTTGAATACGTAAAATAATAAATATAGCACTGAGCGCAAAGGCAAAAGCAATGCCCATATCCCTGAACACATCAATGGTGATACGCCACTCACCTTCACCACTAAAGTTAACATCAGTTCCTTGCGGTAATTGCCATGGCGCGGTTCCGCCATTATTAAAAAAGTGCCGTGTTAACCACACGCTTTTTTCAAACCCATGATCACTTGCATTTAAATCGGCATTTACATCCGCAATAATCTCTGCAGGCGTGCGTCCATTTAGTTCCGCCATCACATAAATAACGTCACGCTGATCTTTACGCATTAGTGTGTCGGCTACGTTTAATGATTTAAACTCTCCCAGCTCTGAAAGCGATACTAAAGGCCTTGGTGCACTTGTTATACCTAACTCATTACTGGTTTTAGCTAAGTCCCTATCCCCTCTTACTTGCAGCGCAAGTAATTGTGAAAGCTGATTACGTTCGCTATAAGGCAATTGTAATTGTATAGGGACTGGCTGAGTTTCATCGCTTACGTACAACACTCCAACCTGTTGCCCCTGCGAAGCAATACTGAGTGTTTGTGCAATATTTTGGGTAGTAATAGCACTGAGCGCAGCTTTGGATTTATCTGTAATAAAGCGCTGTAATGGCGCAGGAGCAACCAAAGAGGTATCAACCTCAACAACATGAGGCTCTTGGCGTAAACGTGCTGCAACATGTTGAGCAGCCTGCCTATGGGTATGCTTATCAACAAAGGGATCACGATACACTTCAGCGACTAAAGTGCTCAACACCGGTGGCCCAGGTGGTACCTCAACCACTTTAATAACAATGCCATTTTTTGCTAAAGGAGCAAGTTGTTCGCGTAACCGCATAACCACCCCATGGGATTGATGATCTCGTGCTGATTTATCCACCAGCAATACTCTGAGCTCTGCTAAGTTAGCAGCTTCACGGCGATAATAACCACGCACCATGCCATTAAAATCCATGCTGGAGGGCTGCCCAATATATGCGGCTATTTCACTTACTTCATTTAACTGCCACGTGAGGGTTTGAATTTGCTTAGTAAAAGCAGCTGTGCTCTCTAGATTAGTACCCTCTGGCATATCTATAAGTACTTGCAGCTCATTTTTGTTATCAAAGGGCAGGAGTTTTAATGGTACCAAGCGCATCACGGGTAACATGGCACTGATAATAAACAATCCTAATGTTATCCATAGCACCCATTTAGCTCGCACTTTTGAGGCAAGTAATGGACTGAGTAATCGTTGGTATAAACCCGCTTTAGGCTCAAGCTCAGGTTGTTCTAGGGTGTTTGGTTTAAGCAATTTCATTGCCAACCATGGGGTGACAAAAAAGGCTACCAAAGTAGATACCATCACACTAATGGGCACGTTGAACGCCATAGGTGCCATGTATGGCCCCATCATGCCGGTAATAAACGCCAGTGGAATAAACGCCACCATTATAGTGAGTGTCGACATAAGCAAGGCATTTCGAATTTCGCTCATTGCGCCAACAACATGCTGTTTTTTATCGCCTTTGTTATTTATAAAGCGACTAATATTATCAATACCCGTGATTGGGTCGTCTACCAGTAAGCCTAATGATAAAATAAGCGCAAATAAGGTCACCCGGTTAATGGTGTAACCAAATGCAAAATCTAATGAGAGTGTAATGCCATAACAAATAGGAACCGCCAGCCCAACCACTACGGCAGGGCGCCAACCTAAAAACACGCCAACAAATATCACCACAGTAAACACTGCAAACACTAAACTTGATGTGAGGTTATTTACTTTTTCATTCGCAGTTTGGCCATAATCTCTGAGTACTGTATAGCTAACTTCTGGTGGTAATAAGGTATTTGTAAGTTCATTCATCATGGTATGAACATCATTTGCAACAGCAACCGCATTAGTCCCTGTTTGCTTGGCTACGCTTAAAGTAACCATAGGCAACTGCTGCTGATCAGTAGATTGTGCTAACCATTGGTAATGCTCAGTTTCACCAGGGCCATCGCTTACTGTTGCAATGTCCATCAAGTAAACACTTTTACCATTAACCACATTAACAACTAATTGCTCTACCGCTGATTGTGTTCTTAGTACATCACCTGCCTGAATAGCAATTTGCTGCTGATTATCAACCACATTTCCCACTTGGGTGAGTTGGTTTGATACATTTAATGCGTAAAAAACATCGTTTACCGTGGTTTGATGGGCAGCCAGTGCGCTGGCATTTAAATTGATGGTAAGAGTACGTGTACGCCCCGAAATTACTTTAACTTCACTGGTATGCTCAATGCGTTGTAAACTATTAGCAATTTCGTTAGCAAAACGGGTTAGTTCATAATCACCATAGAGTTGCGGGTCTTTACTGTAGAGACCTAACATCACAATAGGCACGTCATCTACTTCTATTGGGCGAATTTGCCAACTTTTGATCACCGATGCCATTGTATGCTGATAACTATTTAGTTTTGCGTAGGTATCTAAAATAGCTTGTTCGCGGTTGTGCCCTACTTCAAAACGCAGCGTAACCACTGTACTGTTAGTTTGTGTGGTTGAGTAAATATGCTCAACTCCCACAAACTGGGCCAGTAACTTTTCGAGCGGTTGAGTTACTAACCTAGCGACTTCAGGCGCCTCAACGTTAGGTGCAGATACATAAATATCGAGCATGGGCACAGTAATTTGTGGCTCTTCTTCTCGAGGTGTCTGATTTAGTGCAAATACCCCAAGTAACAAAGACATCACAAAAATAATAATCGGAATGCGACCACTTAAACTACTTTTTACCGCATTGTCTATTAAGCTCATCGCACTTAGCCCTTACAAAATAACCCATACAAGGTACCAAGCAGAACGACTGCATTTTCATCAATGACACGATAATAAATTGTTTGGCTCTCGCGGCGCGTAGCTACAATATTTGCTTTACGCAGCGCTGCTAAATGCTGTGATAACGCAGACTGCGCTAATGGCACGGCTTCATTAAGCTGAGACACGCTCATCTCGGAGTCTTGCAAAGAACATAAAATCATTAAGCGATTTTTATTGGCTAAAATTTTTAATAGCTGCTCAGCTTGTTCTACATTGCCGGCCATGGCAGTAAAGTCAATATTCATACTATGCTCTTATTCTAAAATAGAGCCTGAGTATAAGACGTTAGGTTAGAAAAGTCTAATATTAGATTTTACTAATATAGATATATCTAATATAGTAGCTGTACTGAATTAAATAACTGGCCTACTATAATGAAACTAAACAATGCACTCAGACTAATCGCTGGCATAATGATTATTGTGTCGCTTTTATTGCAAACTTATCACGATCCTAAGTGGATTTACTTTACAGCTTTTATCGCAGTAAATTTAATTCAATCAGCTTTTACTAGCTGGTGCCCAATGATCACTTTATTACGCAAACTTGGCTTTAAGGAATAAACACCATGCTTACACCCATTCCCGATTTACTAAAAATAATTACTCCTAATCAGCGCCGTATTGATGCCGAACAAGCAAAGAAAGAACTTGAGCAAAATAAAGGCTTACTGATTGATGTGCGTGAACCCGCTGAACATGCCACCAAAGCAGCTACTGGCGCAATTAACATTCCACGCGGGTTACTTGAAATGAAACTTATGGAAATAGAAAAAGACGCGGCCCGTCCTATTTATTTACATTGCGCTAGTGGCGCGCGTGCAACATTAAGTGCTGAGGCACTGACTCGAGTAGGTTACAGAAATGTGACAGTTATCACCTGTGATGCAACGAAAGTGTTGAATACATTCTAATTTTTAACAAAAAAGTAACCTTAATGTGGTACGATTTGCTTTTTATACTTTATAGGTACAAAGCAATGACGCTTACACGAAGAACTTTTTTAAAAGCCTCGGCAGCAGGATTTGGGGTCGCAGTCTTATCGTTAGGGTTAACGGGTTGTCGGTTTGATGATGAAGATGATAATTTTATTGACGTTAGTTTTAACCATGGCGTTGCTAGTGGCGACCCACTAGCAGATAGCTTAATTTTATGGACTCGCGTTACACCAAAAGATCCAGCAACCAGCCGTATTAAAGTGCAATGGCAAGCTGCGACAGATGAAAATTTCACCTCTATTAGTCACGATGGTGAAGCCTATATAAGTGCAGCCACAGACTTTACTCTCAAAATTGACTTACAAGGCCTTGATCCCAACACAACGTATTACTACCGCTTTAAATCAAATGGTAAAACCTCTCCTATTGGCACAGGTAAAACATTACCAACAGGCAATATTGATCAAGTAAAGCTGGCAGTTGTGTCGTGCGCTAATTACCCTGCTGGCTTTTTTCATGTTTATGGTGAAATAGCAAAGCAACCTGACTTAGATGCGGTACTCCATTTAGGCGATTACATATACGAATATGGAAATAATGGCTACGCTACTGAAGACGCAACTAGCTTAGGTCGCTTACTACCTGAAGATAACAGCAATGAAATTATTAGCTTAACTGACTATCGTAAACGCTATGCCCACTACCGCACCGATAGCAATTTACAAGCAGCTCACAGCAATTGCGCCTTTATAACAGTATGGGACGACCATGAGGTTACTAATGATACTTGGCGTGAAGGTGCAGAAAACCATAATGATGGTGAAGGTGAATTTAGCGCGCGTAAACTACATGCCCTACAAGCCTACTTTGAATGGATGCCTATACGTAATGTAGCCGATAAAGAACGTATTTATCGCCGTTTTGAATTTGGTAATTTAGTGTCGCTATACATGCTAGATACCCGTGTGCTCGCTCGTGATGAACAACTCAACTATGCTGATTTTGATTTAACTAGCGCACAAGGACAAAGCGATTTTGTTAGTGCTGTTAGTTCGCCCACACGCGCATTACTGGGTAGTGAACAACTAACCTGGCTCACCGATGGTATGACAACCTCAAACTCAAAATGGCAAGTACTTGGCCAACAAGTGTTAATGACCAAGATGCACCTGCCGTTTGAAGTACTACAGCTTTTAGTGAGCCTACAAGTAAGCCAAGCAAATGGTGCTGACACTGGCGCCCTGCTTGCTCAAGCATCAGCATTATTTGCTGAGCTGGCACAAATTAAAGGCCGTATTCTAGCTGGTGATCCAACAGTAACTGATGCAGAGCGTGCGCGTGTTGATACCACCGCACCTTACAATTTAGATGCCTGGGACGGCTACGCCTATGAGCGTGAGGTACTGCTTGGTACAGCTATTGCTGCACAAAAAAACTTAGTGGTGTTAGCCGGCGATACTCACAATGGTTGGGCTGGGCAATTAAAAACTGATGCGAGCAATCCAATAGCCGCATCACAAAATGCGGGAGTTGAGTTTGCCACCTCTTCAGTGTCTTCGCCAGGTCTTGAAAAATACTTAGCACTAAATACACAGGGCCCTGAAGTTACAGTTCAAATGGAGCAAGTTCTTGCTTTACTTGTAAACGACTTGGCTTATAGCAATTTGGCTGACCGAGGTTATCTAACAGTTACCTTCACTCAAGAACAAGCAAGCGCTAAGTGGAATTATGTAAGCAGCATAAAAACAACCTCTTACGAAATGCAAACCGAGCGCAGCAAAGAATTACGTATGCTAGCAGGTCAGCCTGAAATACAAGGGTAAATTACTCTAAACACGAGAAAACCAATCTAAGGCTCATAACTTCCTTAGATTGGTTTAATAAAAATAACCTATTTTCAAAGAGAGCTGTTGGTTACTTTTTCTCATCCAATAAAGTAACTAACATTTGCTCGATATTTTTTACACTGTAGGTCAATGAGCGAATCAGTTCGACTTGGCTTGGTGGCTCGTCTTGTTTTGCTTGAACGGGTTGTTCTGCAGTGAGGTTATCTTTTTGCGTTAAAATGGCTTCACGAAATTCACTGGCATCAACTACCCCAAGTAACGATACCAACGCACCATGTCCGACTGTCCTGCTGTTTCAAAACTTAAACGGTATAAGCCAAACATGCGCATTAGCGGCCCCTGACTCAACCCGACATCAGTGATTTTTTCTAGTGGAATCGATTTTTCTTCTTTAAATAAAATACCGCGTTTAACCACTAGCTTGCGCTCTAGTAAATCGGCCGACATAGCGGCTAATACTCTACTTGCGACTAGCCACACTAAAAGTAATACAACGGGTAAAAGCACAATAGTTACAACTGGAAAAAGGCTAAATATTGCAGCTAAGCACATCCAGTACTGTTTTACCTTGTTATCAAAAGTGGCACTTTTTAAAGTTATATTAGACATCGTTTTATTACTTTTAAATTATAGTATTTTTAAGTTACATTAATTATAATTTGTACACAATTCAACCACCTTGATAGTTACAATCCAATAACCACTTTAATTGCCAGCGCAATAAATACCGCACCTAACAGCCTATCTAACCATATATTTTGTTTAGTAAAACCAAAGCGCCTTTTAGACACCTCAGTGAGTAAGGCTACCAATAAATACCAGCCGGTATCTATCACGAAAACCGTTAAGCACATAACAACGCCAATACTTAGAGTAAGATTCTCTGGGTCAATAAATTGTGAAAATAATGCCAGAAAGAAAATTGCTAGCTTAGGGTTTAAAAATGCAATGGCAAAGCCATCTTGTAACGCCTTAGAACTGCTCACGTCGCTTTGCTGAATATGTAGCTCGCTGTCGCTGGGTTTTGAAAATAGTATTTTCAAACCTAAATACGCTAAATAGGCTGCCCCTAAATACACTAAAAATTGGTACACAGTAGGAAATTGCAACATCAATGCACCTAATCCCAACAGTGAAGCTGCGGCATATAAGCCCACTCCAAAACCATGGCTTAATGCTGCCAGCATGCCATTTTTCATGCCACCGCTTAAGCTATGTTTTAATACCACAGCTAAACTGGGCCCAGGCGACATTGCCCCCATCATGCACACCAGTGCTAAGCTCAACCATAATGATAACGCCATTAGTAACCCTTATATTTCTTCATTTTCAATTAGTAATGCATAACCATGCACCTGCCCATAAAAGCCTGTCAATGGCACTGCGTTTATTACTTTCCAACCGTCTTGGCTTAATTCCTGTATGCGATCATTTAGTCGACTATATCTACCCCACCCAAAAAACGGGACTTTCTGAATTCGATTACTTTTTGCATTACAAATACCTGCTTTATAGGCTGTATTCAAAATCGTAATGATGAATACCTTGCTCAATCCGTATTTTCATACTGCCAGTTAGTCCTGCTAGCTCATCAGTGCCTGAGTCGGGCACCACTTTTAAACTTAAGCTGTCTTGGCCTTTGTCCATAATACCAAAATGCTGCAGTACAAAACTGCCTTTCTTGCCCTCAAGCTCGCCTATCACTTGCTCTATTGCAACATAACCAGCGCTGCCTTGGGTGGGAGTCATGGCGCTAAGCATTTCGCCTTGGCTAGTTGCCGTTAAGCTGCCAGTAAATTTTTTATCAATCGACATCCGACCTAAATTAACGCCTTGCTGTCCATGTGCATACCCTTCTATAGGCGCTAATGTAACGGTAAACTCGCCTGTTATCTGTTTAGTTGTCATAATTTTTCCCTATTGATGATTTTTAATACTATTGATTTTTAATCTATTGATGCCATATCTATACCTTAATCATCAATAAGAATCTACTATGCCTACAGACAAGCCTGCTTCAGATAAAGCCGCCTTTAGCGCTTTATTGCCTATATTCAATTTTATTAAGCCTTATAAATGGGTGGTTTTAGGGGCTCTAGTAGCATTACTTGCCACCGCAGGAGTTAATTTATCGCTAGGCCAAGGCGTTAAGTTTGTGATTGATCATGGCTTTATTGCCGGCTCGCAAGCGCAATTACAACAAGCTGTTTTGGTATTAATTGGCTTGATCAGTTTATTGGCAGTGGGTACATTCAGCCGATTTTATTTAATGTCGTGGATTGGCGAGCGAGTCAGTAATGACATTCGAAAAGCTGTATTCAATCGTATTGTTACTTTGCATCCGAGTTACTTTGAAGAAAATCGCAGCGGCGAGCTGATGTCGCGACTCACCACCGACACTACCTTATTACAATCTATTATCGGCTCATCATTTTCTATGGCGCTGCGAAGCGCGCTAATGTTAGTCGGTGGTTTAATTATGCTGCTTGTAACTAATTTAAAGCTTACCTTAGTGGTGGTTGCCTGCGTCCCTTTAGTACTGGTGCCTATGTTGGTTTTTGGAAAAAAAGTACGCAAACTAGCAAGTTCTAGCCAAGATGCGATTGCAGATATCAGCACCTACGCGGGTGAGATCATTCAAAATATAAAAGTGGTACAGAGTTATAGCCATGAACAGCAAGAGCAATCTGCTTTTGCTAATGAAACCGAAAAGGCCTTTAACGTTGCCAAAAGCCGCATTAAACAACGTTCGTTTTTAATTGCAGCAGTTATTTTTCTTACCTTTAGCGCTATTAGTGCCATGCTCTGGGTAGGCGGTAGTGATGTGCTCGCAGGCACTATGACGGGCGGTGAACTTGGCGCGTTTGTATTTTATGCCATTATGGTGGCCATGTCGGTTGCCACCGTCGCAGAGGTTTACGGTGAATTACAACGCGCCGCAGGAGCAGCAGCAAGGTTACTCGAGCTACTTGCGGTTGAAAGTAAAATACAAAATCCCGAAATTCCACAAGATGATCAGTTGCATACAACTACCAGTAATAGTGCAATTTCACTTGAAGGTATTAGTTTTAATTACCCTTCTCGCCCTGATGTAAGCGCATTAAATAATATCAGCCTAAATATTGAAACAGGAAAAACCGTGGCTATTGTTGGCCCTTCAGGTGCCGGTAAAACCACCTTGTTTGAACTGTTACAGCGTTTTTATGACCCTGCCAGCGGAGCGATTAAGTTTCATAATATAAATATTAAACAGTTGTCATTAAATACCTTGCGTAACAAAATGGGTATGGTGGCACAAAACCCGATTTTATTTAGCGCTGATGTTATGCATAACATTCGCTATGGAAACCCAAGCGCCAGTGACGAGCAAGTTTATACGGCCGCCAAACATGCCCATGCTGATGAATTTATAAAACAGTTACCACAAGGCTATAACAGCTTCTTAGGTGAACAAGGTGTAAGGCTATCGGGTGGGCAAAAGCAGCGTATTGTTCTTGCTCGCGCCATTTTAAAAGACCCAGAAATACTGCTACTTGATGAGGCTACCAGCGCGCTTGATGCGCAAAGCGAGCATCATGTTCAGGCCGCACTTGAACACTTAATGCAAAATAGAACAACGCTGATTATTGCCCATAGACTGGCCACGGTAAAACATGCCGATATGATTGTGGTAATGGAAAATGGCGAAATAAAAGCTATAGGCACTCATCAGCAATTAATGGCAAGTAACCCTTTGTATCAAAAACTATGTGAATTACAGTTTAATTTAGATTGATTGCATTTTAGTTGCTACTTCTTTTTAAGCCATTTATTCATTGCGGTATCGTAAGCCTCAGTTAGCTTAGTTTTATCGCACTTTACACCAGCTATATAACTTTCGGGCAAGTCATTTTTTGGCATAACCCCTGCACCAACGGATACCTTTCTAAAACAGCTATCACCTCGTCGATAAGTGGTAAATTGCATATTTTGCTGCTCTATTTTTAATAGTGGCTTTACCTTGCCTGCATGCTCTTTTGGGACTGTAATACGCTTTTTCTGAGGGTCACTCTTTGCAGTATCAGAATAGCCAGTTTGTTGCTGTAAAATACTGTTGAGTCCTTTGTTTAAATCGATCTTTTTATAAGGCTTTAAAATTACAGGCTGAGTATTTTTCGTGATGGTATTTAGCGGCTTAGTCGTTTTCTCTGTTTTTTTATAATTAATATTTAGTGGTTTTGATTGGGTTGCATTAATAGGCTCAATAGATTTAATTTCTGTATTTTTATTTGTATGAGCGCGTTGTTGAGGGACTTGTTGTGTTGCTTTAATTTTAGCTGGCACACTTACCATATACGCTTTAATGGGGATTGATTGCGGTGGTTTTATGTCAGGTGCTTTTAATGTGGCAGCAAAAAGCAAAACTAATCCGTGTAAACATATTGATAAAATAATTGCCGTGCGCCACGCTGCCATAAATATGTCCTTATCGAAGAACTATTTGTGACAGCTAACGCAGGCAAAAGTGCCATTAAAATATACAAAACCACGCATTTGCGCGGTTTTAGCTATTAACCTTGTGTATTAGGCACTATTTGAATTTCGACGCGGCGGTTTTGCGCACGACCATTCGCGGTATCGTTAGTGGCAATTGGGCGTGATTCACCAAAGCCGCTCGTGCTTACTCGTGCAGCCATAATTTGTTGGTTTACCAAGTAATTTTTTACACTTTGTGCACGCTGCTCTGAAAGAGTCATGTTGTAACTATCTTTGCCCGTGCTGTCGGTGTGACCTTCAACACTTAAGTAGGTTTTTTCGTATTTATTCATTACATTTGCTATCGCATTTAGAGTGTCATGAAAGCCCGATGAAATATAAGATTGATCAGTCGCAAACGTAATATTAGAGGGCATCACTAAGCGTAAGTTATCACCTTCACGTACCACTTCAACTCCCGAACCTGCTAGTTCATCACGAAAAGCAGCTTCTTGTTTATCCATGTAATCACCTACAGCTGCACCCGCTAGCGCACCAATAGCTGCACCAATAAAAATACGTTTATCTTTGTGGTTACCTGTAGCTTTACCTAAAATTCCCCCTGCTGCAGCACCAATAGCGGCGCCTTTACCCGTGTTATTCATTTCACAGCCAGAAAGTAATACGGCAACGACAGTGACACTTAAAAGTGATTTGGTTAACATCATGGTAATTTCCTATTCATTTAGAATTTATTATTGCAATTATGCAAACATTTGTATGAACCAAAAATGAAGAGTAACGTAAAACACGTATTATTACTTACTTCATACGGACTAATGATAGCGTTTCATAAAAATGTCATACTTATTTGTGACACTTTAATGATTTATCAAAAAGGCGATGGCCACTATGTTAATTGCGATTTTTAGGCAGTTTTTTTTGCTTGGCTGCATGAGTTTTGGCGGCCCTGCCGCCCATTTAGGTTACTTTAAACATCACTTTGTTGATTCGCTGCGCTGGTTAAGTATCAGTCGCTATTCACAGCTAATAAGCCTCAGCCAAGCTCTGCCTGGCCCTGGCTCTAGTCAGGTTAGCTTTGCAATTGGAGTAGAGCGTGCAGGTGTACTCGGTGGCATCACCGCATTTATTGGTTTTACCTTGCCTTCTTTTTTAATAATGACACTGCTTGCTATTAGTGCTCACCAATTTGACGCCGTTTATTTTGCTGTGATCACCGGATTGAAGCTCTTTGCTGTAGTGATTGTTGCCGATGCGACCCTTAGTATGGCCAAAAGCTTTTGCAGCAACCTAATCCTTAAGCTAATTGCAGTTATAAGCACCCTAGCTCTTGTTCTACTGCCGATGTTAGGTACACAAATTATTATTTTACTTATTGCAGCCGCAGTCGGCGCTATCTGGCCACTCTTAAAATTAAGTGATTTATCACAGCAAACTAGCAGTGATCAGGGGAAAGTTAACTGGGTTGCACTTAGTTTATTTGCGCTACTGCTTGGAGTTAGCTTTATTCCAATAGGGCAAGAATTTGCGTTATTTGCGCCTTTTTACCAAGCTGGTGCTATGGTATTTGGTGGCGGGCATGTTGTGTTGCCAGTACTTCAAGCGGGTGTGCCAACGTTAAGTGATGATCAATTTTTAACGGCTTACGCCAGTGCTCAGGCTATACCTGGGCCTATGTTTACAATAGCCACCTACTTAGGCGCGCAGCTAAATACCGAGCAGCCAATAATGGGCGCAATCATAGCTACATTATTGATATTTACCCCAGGGTTTTTACTGATGTTGGCATTTCAGAAAAGCTGGATTAATTTAGCCAGTAAGCCCCGCTTTGCCAGCTCAATTGCCGCGCTTAATGCCGCCGTAGTTGGTTTTTTAGCTGCAGCATTGTATTCGCCCATTTGGACTTCAGCTATTAATAGTGTGTGGCATATTGCATTAGTGATTGCTGCATTTGCGTGGCTGCGTATGAAAAAGCCACCTATTTGGTGGCTATTACTATTGTTTATTGGTGTTGGCCTTGGACAGCATTATTGGGCACTTTAATACTAGGTTTGCCCGCCATATTCACCCCGTCAGCTGGGCTTAACTGCCCACTGACACTTTGATAAGCGCGCAGTCCAAACACCGGTAATACGGCCAGTAAATGATCCATAATTTCAGCTTGTAAATGCTCGTACGATATCCAACGTTTGTCTTCACTAAAGCAGTAAAACTCAATCGGGAGGCCATGGTTAAGCGGTTGTAGTTCACGCACCATGAGTGTGAGCGAGGTATTGATTTTACTGTGTTGTTTTAAGTAACCCTCTGCATAGCGACGAAATAGCCCTAAGTTAGACACCGGATCGGGAAGTGTGCCTAGTCGAATATATTCTTGCAGTGGTATTGCCGCTTCTATTTGCGCTTTAAAGTCATCATCAACTAAAAAGATGCTGTTCATATCAATGTTTAAAGAACGTTTAATACGTCGCCCACCAGACTCCTGCATACCGCGCCAGTTTTTAAATGAACCGGCCACCAGCATATAAGTGGGTATAGTCGTTATGGTGTTGTCCCAGTTACGCACTTTTACAGTATTAAGTCCTAAATCAATTACTTCGCCATCGGCGCCGTAGTTATCTACTTGGATCCAGTCTCCATAGGTCACTAAGCGGTTGGCAGCAATTTGAATGCTGGCGACAAAACCTAATATGGTGTCTTTAAATACTAATAAAGTAACAGCGGCGATCGCACCAAAACCAGAGAGAATATAAGTCGGAGATTTTTCAAGCACAATACTAACAATTAATATTGAACACACAATAAAGGTGATCAGCTTCACTACTTGAATTAGCCCTTGAATAGGCACTTCGCGGGCAAAGTCTAGTTGGTTATAAATAGCGCCAGCAATGCTCACTATGCTGCTAATAATAAAACCTATATAAATAATTAATAATGCTTGGCCAATGGTTTTAAGGATCTCTTGGGCAATTTCATTAACGGGATAAACACTATCAAATGTGGCTAAAAAAAGTACACAGCATAACAAGCAAGCAATTCGTTTATTCAGCTTGGTCAGCATAGGTGACAATGAACCAATACGCTCAGGCGAGAGTTTAGTCACCACCTTTTGAATACCCGGTAACATTAAGCGACGGGTAAATAAGTAAACAAATAATAAAGAAAGGATGCCAATAGATGAGGCCGTGATCGCACTGAGAAAAAAAGCATCGGGGACTTTTTCAAACCAAGGAGTAATTAGCTCCTGTAGGTGTGTTTTGGTCATGGTATTTCAATTTCCTTACTGGGAGTTAATTCAGTACTAGCTTGCTGAATATGAATAGCGCTTAATTGCTTATCTTTTTTTGTCCATAAATTATTTAAATATTGCTGAAACTCGGCTCTAAATGCGTGATCTGTTTGGTAACTGCCAATCATCTGTGTATTTATTGGCATCACCTCAATTGTAATATTAATAGACTCCAACTCGCCTTTTAAAATATTACGACACACATGATCTGACTTACCGCTATACACTAAACTAGTGTTAAGCATAGCGTCAAATTGCTCGTTTAAAACTTCTAAGGCAAAAGCAGTTCCACCAGCCTTAGGCTTTAATAAATGCTGAAAAGGGCTTTGTTGATGCTTATGCTTTTGCGCAGTAAAACGTGTACCTTCTACAAAATTAACTATGGTTGTAGGATGATGACGAAAGTTACGGCAACTGCGCTTAGTGCGCTCGACATCTAAGCCTTTTAAATTGGGGTTTTTTGCCAATTGCGCTTTGCTCACCCGTTTCATAAAGGGCATACCCATTGCCCACGCACCAGTGCCTATAAATGGCACATACTTAAGCTCATCTTTTAAAAAAAACTTAGGAGCTGGCAATGCATCCAACGAGCTTAATACCGCAATATCAAGCCAGCTAATATGATTACTGATTAGCAAATACCAACTATTGGCATTCACCTCCCCACTAATATTAACTTTAATATCATTACAGCCTAGCCATAACCCTAAGCGGTTACCTTTACACCACCCCTTGTAGGCACTGTGTAATAATTTACTTACTACGGGTATGGGCAAAACCAATTTAACTAACCCTAGGATAAGTACTAATGCGCCAAATATTATTAAATTAGCGAATAAAACACAGCCAACAATTAAGCCATTTAACCAATTAGGTAACCATTTTTTTAGCATAACTGTTAGCTCATTTTTTATTTTTGTTTGAAATTAACGAGCGTCTGGTTCTTTTCTTCCCACACGCGATTTAATTCAGTTTGAAAACGTACTCTAAAGTCAGGATCATTTGTGTAATCACCAATTAAGTCGTCACTAACGCCTTTTACTTCAACATGTACATCAATGTGTTTTACTTTACCGGCTGCAAAATCCATAAAAGTAGGAATGCCCTCAGGGTAATGAATAGTGACATTTACCACCTTAGAAATTTGCTCACCCATAGCTTGCATTACAAAAGCCACACCACCCGCTTTCGGTTTAAGTAAGTGAGGAAACGGGCTATTTTGGCGCGCATGCTTTTGCGCTGTAAAACGCGTACCTTCAACAAAGTTAACCACACTAACCGGCATTTCTTTAAATTTTTCACACGCTTTACGAGTCGTTTCTAAATCTTTACCACGCAATTTAGGATTCTTTTTTAATTGGCTTTTACTGGTGCGGGTCATAAAAGGAAAGTCGAGCGCCCACCAACACAAACCTAAAACAGGTACATAAATAAGCTCTTTTTTCAAAAAGAAGTTTAAAAAAGGTATTTTGCGGTTAAACACTCGCTGTAACACTAAAATATCCACCCAGCTTTGGTGGTTCGCGATAACTAGGTACCAATCTTTCAATTTTAGCTCTTCTAGACCGGTTACATTTAGCTTTGTTGACGTTAATAACGTTTGATTTAGCGTGTTAAACGTCACCCAAATAGAGGCACACTGCTTGGCTGTCCAGCTCATTAATTTTTGCAGCCCCTTAATTGGGATTAGCTTAACGATGCCACAAATAAAAATAGGTACAAACCAAAAAAGAGTGTTTATTGTGTAAAAGAAAATACTAAATACACTGCGAATAACTGACATTACTTCTATTCCTTTAAACATCGCGCAGCCACGAATGACCGCGCTTAACTATGCAACTAAATTAATCTTCAAAATAGGTGTAGCCTTCAAGCCCTGCATTAAGCTCGGCTAGGTACCCTTCTTTACAGTGTTCTGATACATCAAGTTTATTAATTTGAGTGGCAAAGTTATCAGCTAATAACTCGCTATCATAATCAACAAATTTTAATACATCCTTAACGCTGTCACCTTTAATGGCATTGGTTAACACATATCCTTGCTCATTAAGCTCAACATGAACTGAATCGGTATCACCAAATAAGTTATGTAAATCACCTAAGATCTCTTGGTATGCCCCTACCATAAACATCGCAATATGATACTGCTGACCTTGTGTATATTCAGGAATAGGTAAACTGGTTTCAATTCCTGCACCTTCAACGTACTCACGTATTTGCCCGTCAGAATCACAAGTAATGTCTTGGATAATAGCGCGCTGAGTAAGCGGCTGCGTTAGGTTTTCGATGGGCATAACCGGAAATAACTGCTGAATGCCCCACACATCGGGTAACGACTGAAATAATGAAAAATTCACAAACAGTTTATCGGCTAGTTTTTCGTTTAAATCATCCAGCACTTCGCGGTGAGCTCGTGCATTAGAGCTTAATGAAGCACGAACGCGATGTAAAACAGTAAAGTAAAGCTGCTCTATTTTCGCCCACTCTAGCATGCTTACTAAACCATGTACGTATTGATCGTGTGCTTCACTAAATAAGTGCATTGCATCATGATAAATCTCTAATGCCATACGCGGGTTCAAACGTTGTAAACACTGCCACATTTCATCCAATACTAAGGCACTGTTTTTAACAGGTGGTTCTGGGTTTAAATGATTTGGTGCTTTTTCAACATCAATCACATCGGTAATAAGCACCGCATGATGTGCAGTAAGAGCACGGCCAGATTCGGTAATAATTGCAGGGTGAGCTAAGTTATGTTGGTCGCATACCTCGGCAAATGCATTTACTACATTACGCGCATATTCTTCAACTGTGTAATTCATTGAGCAAGCACTACGTGAGCCTGAGCCTTCGTAGTCAACGCCAAGCCCGCCACCCACATCAACAGTATTGAGCGGTACACCGTATTGAGTTAATTCAGCAAAATGGCGAGCACATTCTCGCAAAGCACGATGAATATCGCGAATATTGGCAATTTGAGAACCAATATGAAAATGTACCATTTGCATTAAATGCAACTTGTTATGTTGCTTGAGCACTTCCACTGCACTGAGTACTTGTCCTGCAGTTAAGCCAAACTTACCTTTTTCACCACCGGTATTTTGCCATTTACCTTTACCAACCGAATTTAAGCGAATACGAATACCAATAGCAGGCTCAATACCTAAATTATCAATTTCTTCCAGCAGTGTGGTTAGCTCAGAGAGTTTTTCAACCACAATTTTAACGCTGTGCCCCATTGCTTGACCAATACAGGCTAAACGTAAAAATTCACTGTCTTTGTAGCCGTTACATACAATAGTAATAGGCTCTTTTGCCACACCTAAAATTGCCATTAGTTCAGGTTTAGAACCGGCTTCAAGCCCCACTAAACCACTTGGGTGTGCTAAAAGCTTACTTACTACAGAACGCTGTTGATTTACTTTTATAGGGTAAACACAGGTGTATTTACCATTATATTCACGGTTGCTACGCGCTTGAGTAAACGCATTGGTGAGCGTATCTACACGATTTTTTAAAATATCGGTAAAGCGCACCAATACAGGTAAGGTTAATCCTTGCTGTTTAAATTGCTCAGTAAGCTGGCTTAAAGAAATGGCAGGTTTTGTTTGGTCGCCATCCGGATAGGCTATCAATTCACCTTGTGCGTTAATATCAAAATAACCATCGCTCCAATGAGCAACATTGTATGTAGCACGTGCTGTTTCTAAACCCCAAGTCATGGCAACTCTTCTTTATTAAATTAGGTGTAAAGGGGCATTTTAATACGTCACTATCTGCTAAGCTAACAAAAATTGAACTTTCCCCTCTTTATAGCTAACTTTATTCGCTAAAGAGCGTAAAATTTGATTGAGCAATAGCGCAAGCACTGGCAGAATTGCCTCCTTTTTTCATACTCAACCAAAAGTGTAACAACAACTATGGCAAATTTAGATCAAAGTAAGTGGTTTACTGAAATTAGCGACCGCGATGGCAGCGCATTTTCATTACGTATTAACAAAAAGTTAGATGAAAAACAGTCTCCTTTTCAAAAAGTAGAAATGTTTGAAACCACAGACTTTGGTAATTTAATGATCATTGATGGTTGCACTATGGTGAGTAGCCGTGAAAACTTTTTTTATCATGAAATGATCAGCCACCCAGCATTACTAGCACACCCAAACCCTAAAAATGTGGTTATTATTGGCGGCGGCGATTGCGGTACATTACGTGAAGTGCTTAAGCACCCAAGTGTAGAAACTGTGACACAAATCGATATTGACGAAGTAGTTACCCAAATGTCGTTAAAGTACTTCCCAGAGTTATGTGAATCAAATAACGATCCACGTGCCACTGTGATGTTTGACGATGGCATTAAATATATGCGTGAAGCAGCTGGTGAGTCTATTGATGTAGTGATTGTTGATGGAACTGATCCGGTAGGCCCTGGTGAGGGTTTATTTAACCATGCGTTTTATACTAGCTGTTTAAACGCACTTCGCCCTGGTGGAATACTCGTACAACAAAGTGAATCGCCACTTATGCATATGCCACTACTGGTTGAAATGCGCGAAGCTATGCTAAGTGTTGGTTTTAACGACTTGCAAACCCTGCCATTCCCACAACCTATTTACCCAAGTGGTTTATGGTCAGTGACGCTAGCTCGCAAATCTGAAGCATTTAACGGTTTTAGAGAAGATGGCGCAGCAATTATTGCTGAGCATAGTGAATACTACAATGGCGGTATTCATCACGGTGCACTCGCAACACCTAATTACATGAAACGCGCTTTTAACAAAAAATAAAAAGCCATTAATACAAAGTAGGGCTCGCAAGAGCCCTTATCTGTTTCAATTTGTTATTCTTCCAACTAAAACCGAAACTGAGCATTTAATGCTATTTGCTGCTGCGATATTCTCGATGCTTCATTCATAGCTACTCGGTTATCTGCTTGGCTATGAAGCGCTGACCCCTCAACACCTATTTGCCATTGTGGTGTAAGCTGATAACGCCAAGTTGCTGTTAGTCCCTCGCCATGACTAGCATTAGGGTCAAACTTCCAATCGTCTTTGTCTGTCACCTCAAAATAATCGTAACGTACTGAGAAACGGTGGCGTTTTATTTTATGACTCAATAATGCAAAATGACTATAAAATCGAGTATCAACGCCGCGTTTTTGACCCATAGCCGTACCACCCGACATTATTTGGATAATTAATCGTGTTTTCGGTGTAAATTTATTTAACCATGCGACACTTAAAAATCGAGTATCCCAGGCATATTGACCCGTATTATAATTAAGAGCGCCAGGGTCACCATTGTTATCATAGTAGTACACCCGCAACTGAGACTTTTTTAAATAATCCCAATGCCCACCAACGTAATAACCAAATCGCCCATCGACCTCTTCAAACGGTAAAACTTGGTTTGCTTGAAATTGTAACTGTGGAGTATTTAAAGACGCTACAGGCGCAAAAGCGAGAGCCTCATTAAATGTTGTTTGGCGATCATGCAAAGCAAAGCCTCGCCAAGCGAGTAATGTCCCCGCAGGATCGTTACCTTTAAATGTCGCACCAACCAAACTAAAACTATGGGCACTATTAAAATTACGGGCTGGGCGTTTAATTGTTGCTTCAACACCTAGCGTTCGCAGCTCTTCACCTACCCAAGAGTTAATTGCCGAATTGGTATAGTTATATGCAGATAACCAGCCCATATCAGGATTTTCTAATGACAATTGTGGATAAAAGCCACCCACTTTAATATGCCATTTATAATCACTGCGAACTAAAGGTTTATATTGCAGATAAGCCTGACTAACCCCCAAGGTACTTTTTGGATCTTGATATAAATTAACTACAGCATGGGCAGACCAGCTGGAACTTATATCTGCAATTAAATTAATAATTCCCTGAGATAAAACCACACCTTGATTAGCCGCATCATGGCGATATAAACCAATTCCACCCTCTTGCCAGCTTAGTTGTGAATCACCTTGCACAGCCCTTACTTGCAGCAAACCTTTAACTTGTGCGTTGGCTGAAAAAACACTCAACAAGCAAATAACAACGGCTAAGCGCAATAGACTATTCATAATCGTCAAACTCATCAACTTCAACCCTAATAGGCAAAATTAGTTTTTGTTTTAACTGATAACTTAATTTATTGTTGGTTATAACAACTTCTTGCGACTCTATGTTGCTAATATCTCTAAAGCCTTCATGCCAAACATTTAGTTTATAGGCTCCATTTGGGATATCGAACGATGCTACTCCTTGCTCATTGGTGATTGCATAATATGGGCTATCCACAATAACAATGTAACCCAACATCCAATCATGAATATTACAACCAAGCTCCACAACTCCTGTTTGTTCAAATGTAATTGGATCTTGTGGTTGTTCTCGATAAAGCTTTAATTCAAATGTTTTGCTTTTAGAAAATGAATACACGTGATGCATTATCGAGTCAGCGTTAGGAAATTCAACTTGGCTGTTTTTTTCAACGACTAAGATATGTGGCGTAAATTGGCGATTCTTTTGTGTCATAGTGAAAAGTGATTTATTTATATTCACGCCAGAGGCTTGCTCTGGAGCTAGCCAAACAACAACATTTTCTTGAACTTTTTGGTTGTTATTATAAACAGTAACCGTTGCTGCACTGCTCTTAAAAACAATGATACAACCTAAAATAGCGAGTAAAATTTTCAGCATATTTTCTTCTTGTTAAATTCTTTTTATTTATTATAGAACTAAATTACATAAAGTTTTGCAGATTAATTAACACACTCTTTTTTAGCTAATTAATTGAATACGTATGCAGCTATCTCGTAATAGTGTGTTCATCACTTTATGCTCATAACCTACGGTTTGACATCAAGGACACACAATGAGATTACCTTTACTACTAGTTGCTTTACTTGCAAGCAGTGCTTTTGCAAAAGAGGCTACGCTGAAATCACCTGATCAAAAAATTAAAATTACCATTTCTGATCAATCATCATCCCCTCATTACTCTATTAGCTTTAATGGTAAGCCTGTTATCGAGCAGTCACGCTTAGGTTTTAGATTTAAAAGCCAAGCACCATTTGATGACGGCTTTGTTATTAGTGAAGTAACTCGCTCACAAACCGATAGCCAATGGCAGCAACCTTGGGGAGAGCGTCAAACCGTTGTTGATAAGCACAATGAAATTGCTGTTACCTTTAATAAACCGGCTCCCAACGCTGGCACATACACTGTGCGATTTAAAGCTTTTGATAGCGGTGTAGGGTTTCGCTATGAAGTCCCTAAACAAGTCGGTTTTGAAAAAACTGAAATTACTAAAGAACTGACCGAATTTGCGATTGCCGCAAAAGATAAAGCCACCGCATGGTGGATACCGGCTCGCGGTTGGAACCGTTATGAATATGTCTATAACACCACAAACTTGCAAGATGCTGCACTCGCTCATACCCCTTTTACCTTTAAAAATGGTAACGGTGTACATGTCAGCATTCATGAAGCAGCTCTAGTAGATTATGCAGGGATGGTGCTTAACCAGCGTCGCCCTGGTACGTTTAGTGCCGATTTAACGCCATGGTCTGATGGCATTGCCGTTAAGAAGCAAGGCGCATTCAACACTCCTTGGCGCACCATTCAAATAGGTGAGCGAGCGATAGACTTAGTTAATTCTGATATTATTTTAAACCTGAATGAACCAAATAAGCTCGGTGATATGTCGTGGGTCAAACCAGGTAAATATGTAGGTATTTGGTGGGGAATGCACATCAATGAAACAACTTGGGGCAGTGGAGAAAAACACGGTGCCACCACAAAAAATACTAAATACTATATGGACTTTGCCGCTGAGTATGGCTTTGACGGCGTATTAGTTGAAGGTTGGAACACAGGTTGGGATGGCGACTGGTTTTATAATGGTGATGTATTTAGCTTTACTCAGCCTTATGACGATTTCGATATTGTAGCGCTTACACAGTACGGTAAAGAAAAAGGGGTACAGTTAATTGGTCACCATGAAACCTCTGGCAATGTCAGCAATTATCGCGACCAAATGGAAGATGCTTTTGCGCTTTATGAAAAATCGAATGTAAGCCAAATAAAAACCGGTTATGTGGCCGATGGTGGCAATATAAAACGCATAGATGAAAACGGCATTGCCCGCTTTGAATGGCATGACGGCCAATTTATGGTAAATGAATACTTACATAACATTAAACTTGCCGCTAAATACAAGCTAAGCATCAACACGCATGAACCAATAAAAGACACGGGTCTGCGCCGCACTTACCCTAACTGGATTGCCCGTGAAGGTGCGCGTGGTCAAGAGTTTAACGCATGGGGCACACCGCCCAATCCACCAGAACACATTCCCATGCTTGCCTTTACGCGTATGCTGGCAGGACCAATGGACTTTACCCCTGGTATTTTTGATATGAGCTTTAATGGCTTAGGGGACGAGACAAATCGCCCACAAACCACACTAGCAAAGCAATTAGCATTGTATGTAGTAATGTACAGCCCAATTCAAATGGCGGCGGATTTACCACGGAATTATTTAGCTAAACCCGATGCTTTTCAGTTCATTCAAGACGTACCGACCGATTGGCAGCAAAGTATTGCGCTTGATGGCGAAGTAGGCGACTTTATTGTATTTGCACGCAAAGAGCGCAAGCGCGATAACTATTCAGGGAACGATTGGTACTTAGGTGCAGTTACCGATGAAAATGCCCGCACCATTGAGGTTAAACTCGACTTTTTAGATAAAGATAAACAGTTTGAAGCGCAAATCTACCAAGACGGTAAAAACGCTGAGTGGAAGAACAATCCTTATGATTTAAGCATTGAAAAACGTACTGTTACCGCAAATGATAAACTCACATTAAAATTGGTCACCAGTGGCGGTACAGCCATTCGTTTTAAAGCCCTCTAGTAGTTAATCTGAACTCTAGATAATAAATTAACGCTATCTGCAACCATGCAGATAGCGTTATTAGCTTGGATTAGTAACCTTTATTGGTAGGTATATTTGCGCACTTAAACCACCTTCAGGGCGATTAGAGAGCACCACCTTGCCGCCATGCATATCGATAATACGCTTAATAATTGCAAGGCCTAGGCCGCTACCTTCACTACCGCGAGCTGCATCACCTTGTTTAAACGGCTCAAACACAGACTCCAACTCGCTTTCAGGAATACCCGGACCACTATCGTTGACCGCAATAACCACATATTTTTTATTGGAATTAAAATAACTGAGTACTTCAATATCACCCTCTGAGTAGCGTAGTGCATTTTCTATCATATTGGTCACTACTCGCTTAATCGCGACACTACTTATGGGAATTTTTCCAATATTAGGATTCGGTTTAAACGTGATCGCACGTTGATGCTTAAGCTCACTTTGTACGACTTCACCAAGGAGCGCATTAATATCTTCGCAGGTTTGTTCTTCACGTTTATGATGGCGTAAATATTCGATAAATTGATCGATAATGCCATTCATATCTTCAATATCGTAAATAATGCCTTCACGTAAATAATCATCTTCATCAACCATCATTTCTGTGGCTAAACGAATACGCGTAAGCGGTGTGCGTAAATCATGAGAAACACCGGCCATAAGTAATCGACGGTCGTTTTCAAGGGCAGCAATACCTCGCGACATTTGATTAAAGGCGCGCGTTACCTCAATAACCTCACTCGACCCTTGCTCTTGTAACTTGGTACTAAAGTCGCCCACCCCTACTTTTATCGCAGCTTGTTGTAATGCTTTTAGTGGTCGGTTCAAATGCCTGGCAAATAACCAACCTCCTAGTACACTTAAGAAGCCGATACTAGAAAGATAAAAGGTTAAAAACTCAAGGTTACTTTCTTTAAACCCGGTGAGTGGCACTTTGACCCAATAACCCGGCGCCTGCGGAGCTTCTACCCAATAAATAAGCGGATCAGTTTGACTAATGCGCACCCGAGAAAAGCCATTTAATTGCTCAGACATACTACGCGATAGCCCAGAATACTCACGACTTTGGCCTAAACCATTACGCATAGCTTCACGCTGAGTCATTACTTCAATGCCGGTTATTTCAAAAAACTTCTCAGAGACTTCATCGGTGACTTCAACGCCATCTTCCCAATCAATAAACACGGTTTTAATTTGCTTAGCCAGCATTAAATTAACTTGTTCAATGGTGGGTTTAACTACATATAAACTTACCGTGACGTAGGAGACTATTTGGTTAATAAGCAACAAAGCGGCAACCAAAAATACGGTTTGTCCAAACGCACTACGCGGAAACATTCCCATAATGATTACTTTTCACCGTCAGGAACAAATACATAACCTAAACCCCATACCGTTTGAATATAGCGAGGGTTAGCGGCATCGACTTCGATCATTCTACGAAGACGTGATACTTGAACATCAATACTGCGCTCAAGCGCACTGTAGTCTCGCCCTCTAGCTAAGTTCATTAATTTATCACGACTTAATGGCTCACGCGGATGAGACACTAACGCTTTTAGCACCGCAAATTCACCACTAGTGAGTGACACCGTGTTATCGCCTTCACTCATTTCGCGGGTGGCTAAATTTAGGGTAAATTTACCAAACGCAATTAAGTTCTCCTGCGCTGAAGGCGCCCCTGGTACTTCTTTTGATTGGCGACGTAAAATAGCTTTTATACGTGCTAATAGCTCGCGAGGGTTAAATGGTTTCGGAATATAATCGTCAGCGCCGAGTTCTAGGCCAATAATGCGGTCTACTTCATCACCTTTGGCGGTAAGCATAACAATAGGGATTTGGTTTTCTTTTTGGCGTAAACGTCTACAAATAGAAAGCCCATCTTCGCCGGGCAGCATTAAATCAAGTACCATTAGATGAAAGTTTTCACGCTCAATTAGTCTATCCATTTGCTCTGAATCGGCAGCTGTTCTGACAATAAACCCTTGCTCTACTAAATAACGCTCCAGCAAACTACGCAAACGTTTATCGTCATCAACCACCAATACTTTTACTGTCTCTTGTCCCATAATTTGTTGCTTATTTTTATAATTTATTAATCGTTAATATAAATGAAAAACTTAATAATAAAAAACTAATTAAGTGCTTAGATTGTTACTGAACATTTCAAATTCATTGATAGCTATTTTATCTCGACAAGCTGCCTTTATTTTAATACCTTGCCACACATGAAGATTAAACAAGAACTCAGCGTGAAAACAAATTTAATTACTCGCGAAGGTTATTTACAACTGCAGCAAGAACATGATCATCTTTGGAATGAAAAACGCCCAGAAGTAACTAAAATAGTGAGCTGGGCTGCTAGTCTAGGTGATCGCTCTGAAAACGCAGACTATCAGTACAACAAACGTTTACTACGCCAAATTGACCGTCGTGTTCGCTATTTACGAAAACGCATCCCCGATCTAAAAATTGTTGACTACTCACCCGTACAAGACGGCAAAGTTTTTTTTGGAGCGTGGGTAGAAATAGAAAACGAGGCCGGTGAGTGTAAAAATTTTAGAATTGTCGGCCCCGATGAAATTTATGATCGCAACGACTATATTTCTATCGATTCACCAATGGCGCGAGCGCTATTAAAAAAACAAGTAGACGATGATTTTGAGGTCATGACTCCTCAAGGTGCTAAGCAGTGGTACGTAAATAACATTACCTATCAAAAATGACAGCGCTTAGTTTTGATTCAGATCACATTAACTTTTTATTGTTTATATTATCTGAGTAAGCTATAACTAAAGTTACTCAAGTAATGTTGTATTAACTTGAGAGTAGTTAATTAAGGTCACCATTATGTCAAACATAACAGCGCGCATATTACACAATGCCCTCGTGTTTGCACTCTTCATGAGTGTGAGTTTGACATTGCATGGCGCACCTAAAAATAACAAACTTGATGCTGGTTTTGCTCCAGCTGAATTTATTGTTTGTGACTCCCCTGACCAAGCAAACCTCGACACCGATATAGATTCTCATGTTGGTGTTATTGCGCTTAGAGAAATCCAACCACTTCCTTTAGCGTTTTTCTTTCATTATGAAAGTCGATTTTTAGCCACTGCCTACAGTAATGCAAACCCGCGAGCGCCACCCGTTATTTAATTTAATAACTTGCTTTTAAACATTATTAAATTTTTATAACTATTTATTTAGGTGGATATTATGTCTAACTTTAAAGAACTCCGTACCCAAGACATTTCGCATGGCACTATTGCTGATACTTTTACTAATGAGGCTGTGATTGATTTAACCTCTCCAGCAACACGTATAGTAACTAGCTTTACTCAAACAAGTCCTATGCGCGCAGCGTTTGATACAACCATTGAACAAGCATCAAAACAGTTAAATGCTCAGCCCTCTGATTTTATTTTAGTGACTGACGAACAACAAAAACTAATTGGTATTGTCGCAAGTGCTGATTTACAAAGCTCAAAAATCATGATTTTATCGCAGCGTTTAGGCTTGCCTCGTAGTGAAATTAGCTTACGCTATTTAATGACACCGCTGAGTAATTTAATGGGTGTAAGTATGAAAAGCTTAAGCTATTCATGTATCGGTGATGCACTGCAAACTATGGAGCATCATGGCGCTATGTTTATATTAGTTACTGCGGCTAATAATGAAATAAGTGGTTTAATTTCAGCACGCGATATAGCACGTAAGCTGCAAATTCCTGTTCATATTAGCCCAATAGCGCACACATTTAGTGAAGTACTCGAAAGTGTAGAGCACCCTCACTAAATCCGCTTTTTATTGCCCCAGCAATGGCATCTTAAAGCAAGTAAAATAGCTTGCTTTAAGAGCTTTTTATTACCCTCCCCTGTGATATTATTCAAGACATTGACGCATCAGTTAACTTTTTAGCTGGTCTTATTTTTTGTATTAAAAGGTTTTTGCATGAGCGATATCTCTGCACGTTTAGCAACTGAGCTAAATGCACAGCAGCAACAAGTGGTTGCAGCAACAAAGTTACTTGATGAAGGCGCAACCGTCCCCTTTATTGCCCGTTACAGAAAAGAAGTGACCGGTGGATTAGATGACACCCAACTACGCCTTCTAGAACAACGTTTATCTTATTTGCGTGAACTTGAAGAGCGTCGTGGCTTTATCCTGTCGACGATAGAATCACAAAATAAGCTTAGTGCTGAATTAGCGGCCGATATTAAAGCTGCACAAAGTAAAACCGAACTAGAAGACTTATATTTACCTTATAAAGCAAAGCGCCGCACTAAAGGTCAAATAGCTATTGAAGCCGGTTTAGAACCACTAGCTGATGCGTTATTTAACGATCCAATGCTTGACCCAGACGCTGAGGCTGCAAAATTTATTAATGCCGAAAAAGCGATTGTCGATACTAAAGCAGCGCTTGATGGTGCTAAGTTTATTTTGATGGAGCGCTTTGCTGAAGACGCTAAATTACTCGCTAAATTTAGAAGTCATATTAGTCAAAATGGAGCGATTGAAAGTAAACTTATTGATGGCCAAGAACAAGCCGGGGCTAAATACCGAGACTACTTTGAACATCAAGAACCATTAAAAAAAGTCCCCTCGCATCGAGCATTAGCCATGCTAAGAGCACGTAATGAAGGTATTTTACAGTTAACTATTAATCCTGAACCTAACGCTGAAAACCCAGCGCAATTGTGTGCACAGATGATCAGCGATCATTACCGCCTAGATATTAAAAACAAACCTGCCAGCGCTTGGTTATTAACTGTGGTGCAATGGGCGTGGAAAATTAAGCTTGGATTACATCTAGAAAATGAATTTTTAGCCGCAATGCGTGAAAAGGCCGAAACCGGTGCCATTGATGTATTTGCTAAAAACTTAAAAGACTTATTGATGGCAGCCCCTGCAGGTCCTCGCACTACGTTAGGCTTAGATCCTGGTTTACGTACCGGTTGTAAAATTGCCGTGGTTGATAGCACAGGTAAGCTGCTTGCTACCCAAACGATTTTTCCACACGCACCACAAAATCATTGGGATAAATCATTACGCACGCTCGAGCAATTATGTCGCCAGCATAAAGTTGAGCTCATTGCGATTGGTAACGGTACCGCTTCTCGCGAATCAGATAAACTAGTTGGCGAACTTATCAAAGCCAATACTGAGCTTAAACTAAATAAAATCATGGTCAGTGAGGCCGGCGCTTCGGTTTACTCTGCTTCTGAATTCGCTGCTAATGAATTTCCAGATTTAGATGTATCTTTACGTGGTGCCGTATCTATTGCACGTCGCCTTCAAGATCCATTGGCTGAGTTGGTTAAAATAGAGCCTAAGTCTATTGGTGTAGGCCAATATCAACATGATGTATCACAAAGCCAACTAGGACAAAGCCTAATCTCAGTGGTAGAAGACTGTGTAAACAGTGTAGGTGTTGATTTAAATATGGCCTCTGTACCTTTGCTTGCACGTGTCTCTGGTTTAAACAAAACCTTAGCGCAAAATATTGTAAGCTACCGTGATACAAATGGGTCATTTACAAAACGTAGTCAGTTGAAAAAAGTAGAACGCTTAGGGCCAAAAGCATTTGAACAAGCAGCCGGCTTTTTACGCATTAACAATGGCAGCGATCCACTAGACAACTCATCAGTTCACCCTGAAGCATACCCTATCGTTAAGCGTATTTGTGAGCACAACCAGGTAGACGTAAATAACCTCATTGGTAACAAAGAGTTTTTAAATAAGCTCGCTGCAAATGACTATATTGACGATAAATTTGGTCTGCCTACCGTGACCGATATTATTAGCGAACTTGATAAGCCGGGTCGCGATCCGCGCCCTGAATTTAAAACTGCTGAGTTTAAAGCAGGCGTTGAAAAAATTAGTGATTTAAAACCAGGAATGATTTTAGAAGGCGTGGTATCGAACGTAGCTAATTTTGGCGCATTTGTGGATGTTGGCGTACATCAAGATGGACTAGTGCATATTTCGGCTATTACTAATAAGTTTATTTCAGACCCACGAGAAGTGGTTAAAGCTGGTGACATTGTTAAAGTGAAAGTGGTTGAGGTTGACGCTGCACGTAAACGCATTAGCTTTACCATGCGCCTAGATGACGAGATAGACACTAGCAATAAAGCTGCCCCTGCGGCGGTGCAAAAGCCACGTGGCAACAATGCAAACCAATCGCGAGCGCCCAAACCTAAGCGCGACACAGGCAATGCCATGATGGGAAATGCGTTTGCTGATGCCTTTGCAAATGCGAAAGTGAAAAAATAAAATGACCCCATAAAAAAACCGCTTAGGCGGTTTTTTTATGGCTATTAAATATAAGGTTTAGTTTAAATTTGTGCTGAGAATTGGCTTTGAGTCGCAGGTGATGTGGCCAGTTGATAAAAACTAGCAATGCGCCCAGCACGCGCTTCTACTTCAACATCACGCGATTGCTCTTCGCTTTTAGCAGTTTTTACTTCTGAACTTTCACTGTTAGAAAACGACGCACTGACTCTGCTTTTATCTTCGCTGCTATCTTCGTCATCAGCTGAAGCTAACTCAGCTTGTGCTGCGGCTATCTTTTGAGTGGCATCTGCCGCAATTGCCCTATCGGCACCTGAAGGCTCAGCCGGCGCGAGTGCTGCAGCACGTACCGTTTGCATTTTATCAATAGTTGCTTGAGGATCGCCATTGATAACTCCAACATCTATCGGTACTTCACCACCTACCGCATAGTTAGTACCATCGGGCCCTCTTTGATATTCGTAGCTAGGAGAGCCCGCATATTGTCCACCCACAGCGGCATGCGCTTGCTCATGTGTTCGTACTTCAGTGTCGCGCGCTTTAAGTTCTTTAATTTGCTGTAATTCTTGCTCAAGTTGCAGTTCTTCTTGCTCACTAACTTCTTCTGCAGCTTGTTGTTTTTCTTGCTCGGCATTATCTTGATCGCTATCTGCATTGCCTTCGCGTTGCGCAATCGTTTTATCGTCTGCAATTTTGCCACTCGCATTGTAGGTTGAGCTGTCGCTATTTCCTGGCAGTTTGGCTTTTTCTGCATCACTTTGAGCTTTGTTTTCGGTGCTACCAGCAGTGTTCGCAGCGGCTGGGGGAATGACTTCACGTAGCTGGTTGTCACGCCGAGCAGTCTCCGTATAAACATTTGCGGTGTTTATATTAATAGACGGAAACGGCGTGACAATATTCATGAGAAATTACACTTTAATATCAACTAAAGTGCCTAATACGTCATCTGCAGTTTGGATAGATTGCGTGTTTGCCTTAGCATTAAACTCTTCAACTTTTAAGTTTACTAATGCATCATCAATTCGTGCAGGTTGAGATACTGGCGCAGTGACTGCTTCTTCAGGACGAGCGGCCGTTAATTGACGTTGCTGCGCTAGTTGAGAGTCGTCTTGCTGCTCTATGCTGGCACGATTAATCTCAGCGCTGGCTTTTTCAATTCCTTGGCTGGCTCTATTAAACCCTTCAACACCACTATTGAATACAGATCCTATTGGCATAATAATAAACCCCCAGCAAATAAATATTGTTTAATTATCGCTCAAAAATCACGCAAAATAAAGCTTTAAACCGCAGTAATCATGGCTTTGCTTCAAAGCATTGATTTAACGGCAGATAAAAATTCACTTTTATGAGAAATAAAAGGCGCATGTGATGCTTTGTCTATCACTTCGTACTCAAAGTCAGCATTAAGTGCCACCATTTTCTCAATGGCCCGATAAGGAACGAGAGAGTCTAAGCGCCCAAAAATGCCGCGAATAGTCACTGGGCATTGAGCAAATAATTCGCGTAAATCTTCATTTTGCAATATGTCTAGCCCTGCACTTAAAGCCTCGTTATTCGGGGGCGGTGACTGACTCAATAACTGCTTTAACTGTTTTACATCATCGCGAGCCGACTCACTGCCCATTGCCTGAATTGCCAAAAAGCGCTCTATCGTTTTTGAACGCTCTTGCAACAACTGCTCTTTGAACTGTGTTAATACTTTAGGCTTAATACCAGCCCATGGTAATTGCTCTGCAAAAAAGGGCGTTGAGGCAACTAAAATGACTTTTGATACTTTTTCTGGCCAATGTTTGGCAATATAAATAGCAAACAACCCACCTAAAGACCATCCCATTAGTACCGATTGTGGCTTTAACTGCTCACTCACCTGCTTTGCAGCATCGTGTAATGTATATGGGCTTAAAGAGACGTTATTATCACCATAACCGGGTAAATCCAAACAGCGCACTTTACCTGAATATAAAAACTCTAATTCTGGTTTTATTAACTGCCACACACCTTGGCTCATTCCCCAACCATGTAACAACACACATTCATTTTGCATATTTGCCTAACCTTAACCAAACTTGAGTTCTATGATAGCGCTTTAAAAGGAGTTTGTAATGAGGATCATCAGCGAATGAAACTCAGCCTAAGTGATTGGCTATTCCCCTCTTACTGTGTGTTATGTCAAAGTCAGATTCATAGCTCAATGGGACTGTGTCAATTTTGTTTAGATGACTTGCCATTGCTAGATCTGGCCGAGCATGACAATTTATTTTACCGCCCTGATATTGTAGAAATGTTTCCTAACTGCAACTTTGAAAAGCTATTTGCCTGTGCTTTTTACCAGCCCCCTTTTGATTTATGGTTAAAGCAACTTAAATTTAATAATCAAATCCATTATAAAAAAGCACTACAGCAAGTCATAAAAAAACAACTTAGGGTTTTTATGACTAAACACCCTGCCGCTGTTGATGCATTTATAATTTTACCTTTACATAAAGCGCGCTTTTTAACGCGTGGGTTTAATCAAGTCACCCAAGTATGGCAGCCCTGTTTAGGGTCAAATAAAGTATTAAATAATGCGTTGCTTCGCCATAAACACACCTCGGCACAATCACAATTAAGCAAAGCTAAAAGAGTTAAAAATTTACAGCAGGCTTTTTCATGCAAAATTAATTTAGAGGGAAAAACGGTAGTAATTATCGATGATATCATGACTACAGGAGCAACTCTTAATGCAGCCACCTTATCGTTAAAAGAAGCCGGCGCTAAACACGTATGGGCATTTACCACGTGCTTAACGCCACTTTAGGGCGTGTTAGTTTCCACTCACGCGAAAGGTGTGACCAAAAAATAAAGCATTACTTAATAATCGGCTGGTACCATACCAGTACCCTCTAAATACAGGGTTATCTGTCATCGCAATAACACTACCTCGACCATAAGAGTGTGCCATTAACGCTGCCCCACCAGCCACTTGCTCTACATTTATTGCATCAGTAAAACCAGCAAGTAGCGGCTGCTGTGTATAGGTAAGTATATTTACAAATGGTGCTTGCGAGGCTTCAAGTAGCCAAGTACTATTTTTAAATACGGGTAGTGTGTCACGCTTAAATGAAAACATTAGTGGGTGAGTTGTATCTACCTTGGTATTAAATATCGCACCTGCAATACGCTGACGACCTGCTAGGTGGTCTTTGTCTGCATACTTTAAACCTTGAGTATCAAATGCACTAGCCACATCTCTACGCGATAAGTAGCTTGCTTTTAATAGCTGTTGATCGGCTAAAAACTTAGCTCCGCCTTTGTGCCCCCAAATAACACCACCTTTCCTTACCCAGCTTTTTATAGCAACTTTATCGGAATCAGATAAAGTAGAATAATTACCATGTGGCAACACAATATGGCTGTAATTACTGAGCTCTAAAGACGCTAAACGCTCCATTTCAACAATGGTTGGCGCTACACCCACAAAACGGTCTAGGTAGTACCACACTTCACCCGCTTCATATTGGCTCACGCCTTTACCACCAACCAATAACACCTTAGGTGCAGAAACCACAGCCATAGAGCGAGACCCTAAATCAGCACCTTTACTAGTTAAACCGGTAGTAATTGGTTTAACTTCAATCCCAAACTGGCTTTGTGCTTGGTTTAACTTTGTCACCCAGTTGGTGTCAGTTTGAAGTCCTGCTGGAATAATAATACTACCTGCGTCAAAGTTTACTTCTGCATTGGTTGATACTGCTGTTAATGGTTTTAATGCAACACGAGCTTTAATGCCTTGCTGTAACAGACTATTGAGCATTTTGGGAGCTTGCATGTCATTCCATGCAAATCCATAGGCGTAATTTTTAGTCAATGACGCTAACTCTGGCTGCTTTGGTTTTTGCCAAGCTGTTTTTTCTACCTCTAATCCCCAGCGGCTGTTTACTTTAGCAAATGATAAATTAAACGCATGCGCTAATGTCCAACCCGACACATCGTAAAAGGTGTTATCGGCAAAGTTTTGTTGCTCACTAAAAATAGCTTTAACTAATCGATATTGTGGTTGCGCAAGCGGCACAAAATAACTATTAGCGGTAAAGTTTTTACCTTCAGCTTTTAGCCCTTCTTTCACTGGGTAGGCATTAATTTGATGTTGTTTAAGTATGCTTAAAAAATCGTTAGTACGGGTATGATCTTCATCTGCTTGAACAATATAGCCCTGATAGTCTTCATCTTTGGCAAGCTCAACTGCTTTGTTATAAAAGTTAGCTTGGTACTCTAGCAAAGCTTGGCGGTTATCAATCGCCGCTTTAAACGTTGATAAGCTCGTTAACAGTTGGTTTTTAATCGTAAACGCAAAAGTTAGCGTGCCATTAATCGTTTCTTGAATATGGCCACGAGAACTTGCTTGTTCAAATAAAATACCCACACCACCATTTACATCGGGGTAGGTAGAGCCTTTACCATAATAAAAGTCATCAAAGCTTTCTTCGGTGAAGTATAACGCGTTGTTTTCATCTAATGTTTTAGCGTGATAATTTGCAATCGCTTTGGTTAGACTTACATTTTCTTCAGGGGTAATTGGGTGTTTACGACTTGGGATACCCGGTTGAAAAAAGTAGCTACTATTTGACCCCATTTCATGAAAGTCAGTTAAAATATTAGGCTTCCAATAATGAAACTTAGCAATCCTTGCGCGCGACTCTGGGTGCTGTAACAGCAACCAATCACGGTTTAAATCAAACCAATAATGGTTTGTTCGGCTGCTTGGCCAGCTCTCTACATGCTCTCGGGTTTGCGGATCTGACGATAAGTTCATTCCACGATTACTATTAGCCCAATTTGCAAAACGTGCTAGTCCATCGGGGTTAAGTGACGGGTCGAGTAAAATAACCGTGTTGTTAAGTAGCTCATTTATTTCATCGCCTTGCGCTGCCGCTAAATAATAAGCGACCAGTAAAGCTGCATTACTACCTGATGATTCGTTACCATGAACACTGTAACCCATCCATACAACACTTGGCTGCTCCGCTGTTTTATTGTTTGAATTATTTAGGCGAGCTAAATGCGCTTGGCGAGTTTTTTCTATATTTTTTAATTTGTGAGCTGCAGTAATCGTTAGCATAACTAACGGGCGCTGCTCATGAGTACGGCCTATTACTTCAAAATTAATTCGATCGCTTTTTTGAGCTAAAATTTCCATGTAGCGAACAAGTTGGTCATGTCTAACATGCCACTCACCCACTTGATAACCCAGCACCTCTTGTGGTGTTGGTATGGTAGAATCAAACTCAGCCTGTTGCTCAAAATAATAAGACAGGGGCTTTGCCATACTTGAAAAACTGGCCAGCACCACCACTACTGTTAATATGAAGCGCATATAAATCACTCTAAAAATGTTTGTTAAATGCACGCTACCATTGCTTAAAATAGATGCCAACTTTTTACGCTCAACACTAGCCGCAACACGATGAGCGGAGTATGATATGCAGTATCCGAGTAATTTAGTCAAGTATAGACGGTATTATGATTTCTATTTCCGAAACAGCGCAAGCGCATTTTGCTAAGCTATTAGCAGATCAATCTCAACAAACGAATATTCGTGTGTTTGTTGTTAACCCTGGTACATCACAAGCTGAATGTGGTGTTTCTTATTGTCCAGAAGACGCGGTAGAAGAGAGCGATATTCGCCTAAATTTTAACGGCTTTGATGCAGTTGTTGATGCTGAAAGCGCGCCTTTCTTAGCCGAAGCTGAAATTGATTTTGTTACCGACAAAATGGGCACGCAGCTAACCCTTAAAGCACCTAATGCTAAAGCACGTAAACTAGGTGAAGATGCCAGCTTGAATGAGCGTGTGCAACACATGCTAGAAACTGAAGTAAACCCACAACTTGCCAACCATGGCGGCCAAGTTAGCTTGGTAGAGATCACTGCAGCTGGTGTTGCTGTACTTCAGTTTGGTGGTGGTTGTAATGGGTGTTCTATGATCGATGTCACACTAAAAGAAGGCATTGAAAAAGAAATGATTGCTAAATTTGATGAGATCAAAGGTGTGTCTGACATTACCGATCATGAAGCAGGCGAGCATTCTTACTACTAAGCATTAATCTGTTATGCTAAAGCCACTTATTTACCGCTTAGGGAGTGACCCTAAGTTGAGTTTAAAGCGCTTTTTTCGCGGGCTAGCACTGTTTGTGCTAGCCGTGATATTTATCGCTGTGGGCTATTACAGCCATTACAGTTTACAAGTTCTTGGCTTGGTTATTTTAGCCCCCGCTTTATTTTTTGCTTTTTGGGGCTATGCGGGTATTTTTGCTAACCGCTTTTCTCAAGTATTAAAAAATATCCCTTCCAAAAATAACGACCCCGATCTGTGGAAGTAACGGTTTATATCAACTCGCTTATTTAAGTAATTGATTGTTAGCTTTTAGTTGTTGATATTTAACGATAAGCGTAACGCCTCGCATAAGCATAAAACAACTCATAGCTAACCATAACCCATTATTTTGCCAATCCTGAAATAGCCAAAACACCCCAAAAAAACCTACAATCGCTGAAAGCAACATACTGTTTCGCATCGCTTTAGCGCGGGTCAGACCAACAAAAATACCATCGAACAAAAAACAGCTCATAGCTAAAATAGGCAATACTATTACCCAAGGTAAGTAGTGAATGGCCTCGTCAATAACCTCTGGTACATTAGTTAATAGCTTAATAATACTACTGCCAAATACTATAAAAAACACACTATATAAAATGCCAAATAACATGCCCCAAAATACACTGATTTTTACCCATAGCCTTATCTTCTCGACACTTTGTTGACCTTTAGCTTGACCTACTTTGGCCTCACTTGCATAGGCAATTCCATCAAGTGCAAAGCTAACTAACATTAAAAAATTGAGTAGGACGGCATTGGCGGCCAATGTAGTTTCACCTAGGCGAGCAGCATAAAAGGTCATAAAGCTAAAGCATAACTGCAGCACTAAAGAGCGAATAAAAATATCGCGGTTTAAGCTCAGAAGTCCTGGCATTTTTTCCACACTAAACCAATTTGCTACAGCCAAACTCATACCATGCTTTTTAGCAAGTTGAGCCACTAGCAATAAAGCAAACACAAGTGCAATATAGTCAGCGATAAGTGATGCCCACGCAGCCCCAGCAACCGCCCAATCAAGGTACACTACAAAATAAATATCGAGCACAATATTAGTAATGTTAGTGACTAACAGTAAATAAAATGGCCCTCGTCCATAATGCACGCCCAACATCCAGCCTAGTAAAACTAAATTACATAGCGCTGCAGGGGCGCTAAAAATACGAATACTAAAATAGCGATAGGCTTCATTGAGCACATCACTATTGGCAGCAGATAAATAGGCAATAGCGTGTTTTATAAGGGGGGATAATAAAATCAGAATTAAAGCTGCGCTACTGGCCAATAACAAACTGCGTTTGAGTAAGGCTGCCAGCTGAGTTAAATCATTTTTACCATAAGCCTGAGCCACCAGCCCAGTGGTACTCATTCTTAAAAAACCAGCAAGCCAAAATAAAATGGAGATCACAGTAGAGCCTAAGGCTATTCCCGCTAAATAATGCGCACTCCCCAAATGACCGATCACTGCCGTATCAACAATTCCTAACAACGGGACGGTAATATTTGATAATATCATCGGACCGGCTAACAACAACAAGCTTTTATGGTGTGCTTTATTATGTATAAGAAATTGTTTCATTTAGTATTATTATTCCTGATTTGTGGTTCTTTACGCGCGCAAGCAGCTGTTATTCTACAGTATCATCACGTCAGTGAAACCCTTCCCGCTGTCACCAGCGTGAGTGCCAACACTTTTACAAAACACTTAAATTATTTAAAAGAGCATAACTTTAACGTTATTCCATTAAATGAGCTGATTAGTACATTACAACAAGGTAAGGCTTTAGAGCACAAAACAATCGCGATTACCTTTGATGATGGTTACAACAATAATTACGATCAAGCAGCTCCTATTCTTGAGAGGTTTGGCTACCCGTACACTATTTTCGTAAACCCAAAACTCATTGATGAACAAGCGGGTTATGTTATGGGGTGGGATAAGCTCAGGGAGCTTGCCAAAAAAGGAGCGCTCATTGCTAATCATAGTGCCGAGCATAACTACCTACATAAAAAGCGCGAGAATGAAACGCCTAGCCAATGGCGCGAACGCACTAAAAAAGACATTCTTAGTTCACAACAACGTATTAAAGAGGAAATAGGTCACGATTATAAATATCTTGCCTACCCATACGGAGAGTTTAACAACCAACTACAAGCTCTCGTTACAGAACTAGGCTTTATTGGTATTGGCCAGCACTCAGGAGCCGTTAATCAACACTCTGACTTTAGCCGCTTACCGCGCTTCCCTGCCTCTGGTTTTTATAGCAAGCTAGAGACGTTAATTACCAAGATAAATTCAACTGCCTTTACCATTAATAAGCTAACCTATAAAGATAGTGTCACTTCACAAAATCCACCGTCACTCACAATAAAACTTGAGACAAATGACTTTCATAAGAGTCAATTTGCCTGTTATGTATCAAGCGTTGGTCAAGCTAATTTAGATTGGTTAGACGATAATACAGTTGAGGTAACATCGCCAAAGCAGCTTAATAAAGGCCGCTCACGCTTTAATTGTACCGCTCCGTCAATAAAACAAGCTAGCAGTTATTATTGGTTTTCGCAGCCTTGGGTGATCAACTAAGCTTTACTTTTTTATAACTTGATTTAATAACCGCTGGGTCATTTTCTCCAGCGGTACCACTTCATTTGCTGCCCCCATATCAATAGCAGCTTTAGGCATACCCCATACCACTGACGAAAACTCATCTTGCGCAAGCGTGTATGCTCCTTGTTGCTTTAATGCGAGTAATCCCTTTGCACCATCACTTCCCATACCGGTTAATAGTGTGGCAACAATATGTTTTGCACCAATTTCCAGTAATGAGTCAAATAAAACATCCACCGCGGGTTTATGTCTATTAACAGCTTCTCCATCATCAAGCTGACAATACAAAGCACTACCTTGTTTATTAATTCGTAAATGAAGCCCACCTGGGGCTATATAAGCGCAACCTGCTAGCAATTTATCACCTTGCTGGGCTTCTTTTACGTTAATAGTACAAGTACGCTGCATCCGCTCTGCAAATGAGGTGCTGAATACGGGAGGAATATGCTGAGTAATTACAATTGGAGGGCAATTTTTGGGCATACGTATAAGCACTTCTTTTATCGCCTCGGTTCCCCCTGTTGACGCACCAATCGCTATCACTTTATTTACTAAAAATTCGGCATTAGTGGGGATAGGCTCTGCTACAGTACTATTTTTTTTGTGGCCTCGAACCCGCGCACTGGCCGCTACTCTTACTTTTTGCTGAACAATATCAGCATATTGGCTCATTTGTTGTTTAACATTAACTACTGGCTTTGCAATAAAATCAACCGCCCCCAGTTCAAGCGCTTCAAGGGTGATAGGTGAGCCTTTTTGAGTAAGAGTGGAAATCATTACTACGGGCATAGGCCTTAAGCGCATTAAGTTTTTTAAAAAGCTAATGCCGTCCATTTTTGGCATTTCAACATCCAGTGTTAGTACATCCGGATTATGCTTTTTGATCATCTCTCTGGCTTCGTATGGGTCTTGTGCACAGCCCACTACCACAATGTCTTTTGCCTGTTGCAGTATCTCTGTCAGTAATTGCCTGATCAGTGCCGAGTCATCAATTATTAATACTCTAATCATAGCCATCCTTAAAACAGTTCTATATCCGTGGCTTTAGTTTGCTGTTCAAGATTATGTAAGTAACGCACTTCACGTTTTTCAATAGTGTTATTATGTAAATTTCTTAGCTTTTTAACCTGTACTTTTCCATTATGAGGATTAAAAAATATTTTGCGCGGCCAAGGTCCGCCCATATCATGCGCCACTAAGTTTAGCGCTTCTTCTGCTATATATGCATTGGCAAAACTGATATTGCCAATACCAATATCTGTCATTGCGCTAATTATTTTGCCTCCCCCAAACAGTTTTACTTTTAAGTTTGCCCGAGAAGCGCCATTTTTAAGCACTTCATTAATTAAATATTCCATAGCCCAGTTACCATAACGACAATTTAAACTATGCGCTTGGTCAATTCGTTCACCTTTTTGAATAGGTAGCATAAAGTGATTAATCCCGCCTATGCCTAGCTTATCGTCGTAAACACAAGCAGCAATGCACGATCCGAGCACGGTAGTGATCAGCTCATCGTTTTTAGAAACATAAAATTCACCTGGCAATACCTTAGCGACCACTTGATCTCGCGTGGCATCCCAATAACGTTTAATATGCTCAAATCCCGCTAATACTGGCTTAAATTGTGTTTGCATGGGCTACTTTTTGATACATGGTTTTCCCTAAGTTTTTAAATAAGACATGCTCTTTTCCCATGGTTTCTGAATGCCCTAAAAATAAATAACCTTGGTTATTTAAAATATCGGCATAACGGTTAAAAAGCTGATCCTTTGTCTCTTTATCAAAGTAAATCACTACATTTCTGCACAAGATCAAATCAAATGGACCCTTCATAGGCCAATCTTGGAGTAAGTTTAAACGCTTAAATGAAATACATTGCTGTAGCTTGGGTTTCACTTTATAACTTTGACCGTCTTTGCTAGTTAAAAACCAGCGCTTGAGCAGTGCATCATCCAATCCATTCACATTTGCCGCAGTATAAATACCGCTCTGAGCTTTAGCTAATACATTAGAATCAAGATCAGTTGCTAAAATTTTCACATCCCAATCACTTGGAAAAGCCCCTTGTAACGTCATAGCTAAACTGTAGGGCTCTTCACCGGTAGAGCAGCCAGCAGACCAAATGCGAACGCGCTTAGTCTGTTTATTTGTTTTTAACAGCGTTGGTATAAACTGCTCTTTTATAAACTCAAAGTGATGAATTTCACGAAAAAAAGAGGTTAGATTGGTAGTAATGGCATTAATAAATGCATCAAACTCCTGATCCTTATGATTTTTTAAGTAATCTAGGTAACTAGAAAAGTTTGTTAATTTACGCTCACGAATTCGCCTTGCTAATCGTGAGTAAACCATTTCACGCTTATGCTCCCCAAGCACAATACCACAAGCGTTATACACTAAATGAGCCACTTCCTTAAAATCGCTATCCGTTAATAAAAACTCTTTCATTATGCACTCTCAAATAAATATAAAGATAGATTCAAACTAACCTCATTGTTTGAACCATCTAAAATAGGATTAAAACTCCTCCCACTCTTCAGCTGAGTCTACAAAGTTTTCACCTTTGCTTTTGTTATTAACAAAGCTATTTTCTTGCTTATGCGTTATTTCAGGGGTGCGAATGGTGGGCGATACAACCGCCATATCTTGCTGCCCTAGTGAAAAGAAGTGCAGTAAACGGCGCATTTCATTAGCCTGCTCTGCCATAGATTCACCTGCAGCCGATGCCTCTTCAACCAATGCCGCATTTTGCTGAGTCATTTCATCCATTTGCGATACAGCTTTATTTACTTGCTCAATCCCTGCACTTTGCTCTTCAGAGGCCTGAGTTATATCAGCTATCATTTGTGTCACACGTTTCACCGACACCACAATCTCCTGTAACGTCACACCTGATTCATTTACAAGAGCGCTACCATCAGCAACTTTGCCAACACTATCTCTAATTAACTCTTTAATTTCTTTAGCTGCACCAGCTGAGCGCTGAGCTAAGTTACGCACTTCACCCGCAACAACCGCAAAACCTCGGCCTTGCTCACCTGCTCTTGCAGCTTCTACAGCAGCATTGAGAGCTAGTAGGTTTGTTTGGAATGCTATTTCGTCTATTACACCTATGATGTCAGCAATTTTTTTACTCGATTCATTAATTGCAGACATACTGGTTACGGCCTTATTCACAACCTCGCCACCTTGAACTGCTTTATCACAGGTTTCTTCAGCTAAGTCATTAGCCACCTTGGCATTATCAGCATTTTGACGAACCGTACTGGTCATCTCTTCCATACTAGAAGCCGTCTCCTCTAATGATGATGCTTGCTCCTCTGTGCGCTGACTTAGATCAGCATTACCTTGTGAAATCTCTTCTGCTCCACTGGCCACCAAAGTGGCTGATGTGTTAATTCGATTAATAACCTCAGTTAGCTTATCTGCTGTCGCATTTGCATCTGTTTTCAGTTTTTCAAACGAGCCGTGATACTGTTTTTCGATCCGTTTAGATAAATCACCAGTAGCCATGGCATCAAGCATATTGCCAGTATCAGTTACCGCTTCGTCAACCACTTTAACTAAACTATTAAGACCTTGAGCTAAACGTAGGAAAAAGCCATCCTTTCCTTGCTCAACCACACGGCTATTTAACTCTCCTTTACTTGCGGCACTGACCAGCTGAGCAACCTCTTTTTCTATGGCTACTTCTGCTGTTCTGTCTTCCCATTCAACTACAGTTCCAATTCGCTCATCGTCTGGCGTAATAATTGGGTTAGCAACTAAGCCAAAGGTTCTGCCTCCCACTTTAATTTCAGTGTTGTAGGTATCCGTTAACTTAGCCAACATATTTTGCTGATGGGCTGGATTTTTATGAAATATATCAATATTTTGATTCAGTAGATTTTTGCTATCAAAGTTAGGTAAATCAATGCGTATATCATTTTGAGCATTGCTCATCATATTTTTCACCGCGTCATTCATATAAACAATCACATTCGATGCATCTGCAATCATAGTGTTTGTTGCTACAGTGTCTAACGCTCGGCGAACACGTAAGTTCTCCTGTGCTCTGGCACGCTCTGCATCGGCCTTAAATACTTCATCAGTAATATCTTGCCACTCAACAATTGTTCCCAAGCGCTCTCCTTCTTCGTTAAACCATGGCGAAGCAATTAAATCAAAAATAAGACCAGCTAATTTAAGTGTCGCTTTATGGGGCGCATCTAATTTTTTTAATAGCTCGCGCTGATGCGCTGGATGTTGATGAAAATCATCAACACATGTGCCGATTAAGTCACTTACAGCAAAGTTAGGTAATACCGATTGCAAATCTCTTTCGCGTGCTTTTAGCATTTGCTTAACTTGTTCGTTGACAAAAATAATGTTTAAGTCATTATCAGCAATCATCACATTCGCTTGGCATACTTTTAGGGCGCTGGCTAAGTCGGCAGTTTTTTTAGAGGTTTTTTCTAGTTCTTTTTGTTCGCTAATGTCCGTTGCGTATTTTATGATTTTTATTAATTTTCCGTCCATATCATAAATGGGATTGTAAGAAGCATTAATCCAAATTTCACGGCCTTGTTTATCAAATCGTAAATACTCACCTCGGTCGTATTCACCTCTACCCAGTTTGGCCCAAAAAGTTTGATAATCCGCACTATTTGCATACTCAGGTGCAACAAATAAACGATGGTGCTTACCCTGTATTTCATCAAGTTGGTAGCCAAACGTGGCTAAAAAGTTCTTGTTGGCATTAATCACTGTGCCATCTAAGTCAAACTCGATTACCGCTTGCGACTTATTTATTGCTGCAACTTGTCCGGCCGCTTCGGCTGCCTTTAATTTTTGCAAAGTGATCTCAGTAGCAAACTTAATCACTTTAATTACTTGCCCCTGAGAGTCTATAACAGGGTTATACGTGGCTTGTATCCATACTTCTTTACCATTTTTTCCAAACCGCTTAAATTCATCTGAAATAAATTCACCCGCGCTCAATCGCTGCCAAAACTGATGGTACTCATCGCTTTTCGCTTCGCTAGGACTAACAAATAAAGAGTGGTGCTGACCTTGAACCTCAGCAAGTGAGTAATCCATTACACGAAGAAAATTAACATTGGCAGTAATTATTCTTCCATTAGGCTCAAATTCAATTATTGCTAATGATTTATGCAATGCATTTATGATCAAATCATTGCTTGATTTAGACTGTTTTGAATTACTAAACCATCCCATGCTTATCACCACCTTTAAGTTATTTACTTTATTTAGTTACTGTTACCGCTAAATATCCATGGTTGCTGGCAAATCAATTAGGGCGACCATTTTTTCGCCTACATTGACTAACCCTGCTACATATTCACTCTCATTAGTTTGGGTTAAACTCGGCACAGCTTTAGCATCTTGCTCTGCAATGCTATAAACATCAGCCACTGCATCTACCGTAATACCCATTACTTTACTTTCTTGCTCAAACTCTACTTTTACAATAATCACTACTGTTAATGGCCCATAGGCGATAGTGGGTAAGCCAAACCTTAAGCGTAAATCAATAATGGGCACTATAGTGCCGCGTAAATTAATAACGCCTTTTACATAATCTGGGGCATTTGGCAGTGCGGTTATGTCTTCCCAGCTGCGGATTTCTTGCACCGTTAATATATCTACTCCGTATTCTTCTTCAGCCATAATAAAGGTAAGAAACTGCTTAATCCCTTCTTTGCGCTGCAGCTCAATATTGCTATTTAATGCTATTGATTCAGAGAACATGAATCCTCCAGAGTAGCTGATGGTTCAATACTCAATGCTTGGCTGCCAGGCTTTTTTAACCCTGAAAGCTTAATCAAACCGCTAATATCTAAAATTAACGAAACGCGACCATCACCTAAAATAGTTGCCCCAGAAACTCCGTCCACTTTGTGGTAATTAGCCTCCAAGCTTTTTATAACCACCTGTTGTTGTGAAAGTAAATCATCAACGAGCACCCCTACTTTTTGATTATCGTTTTCCACCACAACCAATAAGGTCTTATCTAATGATTCAATCGCATCTTGATGGTTAAAAATCTCGTATAAACGCAGAATAGGAATGTATTCATCACGTAATCTGAGGACATCTAGGTCTTTCCCAACACGGCTTACTTTTGCAATATCAATTTGCAGCGATTCTACAATCGAGATCAGTGGAATAATGTAAGTATGCTTGGCTACTTTAACCAATTGCCCATCTAAAATAGCCAAAGTAAGCGGCAGCCGAATAGTAAAGGTAGAACCAATTCCAGCAGCGGATGTCACTTCTACCGAGCCATTTAATGATTGGATATTGCGTTTCACCACGTCCATACCCACACCCCGGCCAGATAAGTCACTTACTTCATCAGCAGTAGAAAACCCTGGCATGAATATAAGTTCGTTAATTTCATCATCTGTTAACTCGCTATCGCTAGCAATAAGTTCGTTGGCAATCGCTTTTTCTTTAATCTTTTGGGTGTTAAGGCCTTGGCCATCGTCCATAATTTCAATGACGATATTTCCTCCCTGATGAAAAGCATTTAATGTAACTTTACCCACAGGATCTTTACCTGCTGCAATACGCTTTTCAACAGTTTCAATACCATGATCCAGTGAGTTTCTTACTAAATGCACCATAGGATCAGATATTTTTTCCATCACAGTTTTATCTAACTCGGTTTGCTCTCCGATCAGCTTTAGCTCCACCTCTTTATTGAGCTTTTGAGCAATATCACGCACCAAACGTGGAAAGCGACTAAACACAAAATTAATTGGCAGCATACGAATACGCATCACGTTTTCTTGTAAGTCTCGAGTATTATGCGCTAGTTGTGCTAATCCCTCTTGAAGCGAGGTTACTGCAGTAGCTGTCATTTCCTGTTCGCTAAGCTGATTTAACATTGCTTGGGTAATAACCAACTCGCCCACCATATTAATTAATGAGTCAACCTTATCGATACCAACTCGAATAGAGGTTGATTCTGGTGCAGCTTTTGCGCTGGGCGCATTGGCAACTGCCTTTGCTTTATTTGCTTTGGGTTGCTCAGCAATTTTGGGAGCTTCCTCCACAACAGCCGATTCGTTAATTACTTCTTCTGATCCGGCTTTAGCATCATTAAATAAGCCACCGCATAGCTCAATTTTAATATCTGCATCATCTTCAACCCATTCAAAAATCTCTTTAATGGCTTGCTCATCTCGCTCAGTGTTTAAGAAAAACCGCCAATATAAAAAGCACTCATCGCTGGATAATTCTTTAATATCAGGTATGGCATCGGTGAATACCTGTACTTCTAACTCACCAAGCTCGGCTAATTCGCTGATCATAAACAAAGGTTCATTACCGGTTTTAAATAGATGAAAATGTGGCTTAAAATCAATCTGGTAAGTATTAACTATAACCTGTTCATGATGTGTTTCTTCACCTTGTTCTTCACCAGCGGGCATACCTAGTAATTTCTCGAACTGCTCTCGTAAAGTATCTGCTTGGGCTAAATCTGGTTCTTCCTGTACCTTTAGCGAACTTAGCAAAGCCCTTAAGCAATCCACTGATTTAAGTAATAAATTAATGTGCTCGCTAGTTATATTGCGCTCACCTTCACGAATTTGATCCAATAATGTTTCTAATACATGGGTAAAATTTGCAATTGAGTTAAATCCAAAAGTAGCACTGCCCCCTTTTATTGAATGAGCAGCTCTAAATATAGTATTAATGGTTTCTAAGTCTTCTTCGCCTGGCACTAAGTTGAGTAATTCAGTCTCCATGATATCGAGGCCTTCAAAACTCTCTTCAAAGAACACTTCAAAAAACTGGCTTAAATCAATACTCACAGTGCACTCCTAAGTTAACGGATTACTTTTTTTAGCACGGCTAATAGCTGATCTGGATTAAAAGGTTTTACAATCCATCCTGTTGCCCCTGCAGCTTTACCTTCTACTTTTTTATCCATCCCCGACTCTGTAGTTAACATAAGCAGCGGTGTAAACTTGTAATCTGGTAGCCCTCTTAGCTCTCTAATAAGCGTGATCCCATCCATAATTGGCATGTTTACATCAGAAATAACTGCATCAAAACCTTGTTGCTTGGCAATGGCTAATGCCTCGCTGCCATCTTTGGCTTCGGTAACATCAAACCCTGCTGTTTTTAACGTAAAGCTCACCATTTGGCGCATTGATGCAGAATCATCGACAGCTAAAATTCTTTTCATATAAACCTCTAGTTAGTACTTTCTGAAGCTAAATATTCACTTAAACCGAGTTGTTCAATGACATTTTTTAATGCGTCACTGCTGCCAACCCAGGCAATTTTTTGATTAATAGTAAGAAGGTGTTTTTGTAGGGCACAAAGAAGTTGAACCGAGGCGGTATCAGCAGACATAACATCGCTAATATCCAGACAAATATCTCGGCTGTTATTAAGTTCGCTTAATAAATCTTGATGTAAAACGTCAACTTGAACAATTGAAAGTTCATTTGGTAGTTTAAGCATTTTTAAGCTTTTCCTTATCAACTCGATCCATACCAAAAGCTTAGACCGAGATAATGAAAACGCCATAAAAACGACTAAAAAATAACTAATTAATTAAAATTAGCTGTTAAAAAACGTAAAAAGGGGCACAAAGCCCCTCTAAAATCGTTAAGTCATTAAAAGCTAGTTTTTGTAAAAATCTGCAATTTCAATAAATTCTGCCGTTAATTTTGTAGTATTAACCAAAGGCACATCTCCTTGTTTAAATTCAGGCTTAAAAATAGCTCTTAGTGCGCCACTGCCATCAACAAGTGCAACCGATGCACTATGATCCACCGCGTAGTCAGATTCATCACTATCACTAATTGCATAAATTAATCCCAACTCACGTACAAATGGAAATAGGTCTTTATGCTCCCCAGATACAGCTAAAAAGTCAGGGTTAAAATAATCTATGTACTCTTTACGCCTTTGAGCAATATCTCGTTTAGGATCAACAGATATAAACCACACCTGCAGGGGATAATTAGCTTGTAAGTTTTTATAGACATTGTTGAGCTTTGCAAGCGTCATTGGACAAATATCAGGGCAGCTTGTGTAGCCTAAAAAGACTAAGTTCCATTGATCTAAAAACTGCTTTTTGGTTACTAACTCCCCCTGTTGATCATTCAGCGAGAAATCAGATAACGGTTTTGCAGTTTCGTACACTAATGCATCAAGCTCTTGTAAACTTTTTTTATCATCGCATGCCGATAAAAAAAGCACCGAAAAAACAATTAACCCACACCATAACTGCTTCATATAACTAGCCATTTATCTATAAATAAGATAACAAAGAGTATCATTAAATGAACAATCGAAAAACGAAATAAATCCATTGCAGTGTCTTCTTTGGCGGCAAATTTTAAGTTAATTGCTTTGTATATAAAGAGTATATTGAGGATACAGGCCCCACTTAAATAAATAAGCCCCGACATACCTATCAAATAGGGTAATACGCACACAATGGCTAATAGCACTGAGTACGCCAGCACACAGGTTTTACAAAAGTCGATTCCATGGGTGACAGGTAACATAGGGATTTTAGCGCGTTCGTAATCACTTTTACGCGCGATTGCTAACGCCCAAAAGTGCGGAGGAGTCCATGTGAATATAATCATAACCAACAACCAAGGAGCGGCTGCCATTTGATTGGTTTCAGACACCCAACCAAGTAAAGGTGGCATGGCGCCAGCCAAACCACCAATCACTATATTTTGTGGCGTGGCGCGTTTTAAAAACGACGTATAAATAAATGCGTAACCAACAAGTGCAAATAATGTAAGTATGGCAGTGAGTGTATTTGCCCACAACATCAACATAATAAACCCTGCCACGCCAATAACAGCAGCAAAACTCAATGCGTGTAATTTACTTAAGCGCCCTTTGGCGACTGGGCGGTGGCGTGTACGTGCCATTTTACTATCAATTTCACTATCAACCACATGATTGATAACGGCAGCTGCCGCAGAGAGTAAACCAATCCCTAATAAACTTACGAACTGAACCCCAACACCTCTGCCAACGTCAGGGGCGAGGGCTAAGCCCACCCATGCCGTTAACACCAGCATAGCCACTACTTTAAATTTACTGATTGCCAAATAATCTTGGATTAAATGATAACTTTTAGTCAATAACGATGCGCTATAAACGGGCTGCATTGCTTTTTTGTTAATTGTAAGTGCCATAACGATTCCCCTTTAAGTACGTACTTTTAGGTAATAACATAACCTAACCATAGTTAATAACAGTATGGCAGCCATTAAATTATGCGCCAGCGCAACACTAATTGGGAAGTGAAAGTACACAACTGCTAACCCCAACGCTATCTGGCAAAATAACGCTACCAATACACTCACTGTGCAGCTTTTAATTTTTTGTGAATAGGCATGGCTGTATATTCGCCACATAACGAGTGCCAACACAATACAAGTGACCAATGCCCACATACGATGCAGTAAATGAATAGACATACGCGCTTGTTGTGACAACACGCCAAACTCATAATTGCTGTGCTCTAACGGTAGCTGAAAAACACTACTGAGCGAAAACGGCTGAGCATAGCTACATAGCGGTAAACCATTACAATGTGGCGCGGCATAATTAGCCGCTAACCAGCCACCTAAGGCGATTTGTAAAATAAGTACCGTGAGCGCCACCAAGCTTAGTTTAAAGTGAGGTTTTGCACCTGCGTCCCCCCCCGTAATTGGCTGGCTAGTCAGCCGTAAGTACAACAACGTTAATAACGCCAAAATGCTAAACCCTCCGAGTAAATGCCCCATTACAATTAGCGGCTGCAAGTTCATAGTCACCGTCCACATACCCAGTGCGGCCTGAAAAATAACAAGTAAAAGCAGTAGCATCGGTAATTTTACAGGCGTAGTTGGATACTGGCGTTTTACAAAAGCCAAAATAAACAACACTAAAATTAATACTCCGAGCGTGCCAGCAAAATAGCGATGAATCATTTCTTTCCATGCTTTTGCTGTTTCAAATATCATGTCGGGGTAGCTCTGAATCGCTTTCGCAATCTCGGCCTCATGTTTTGGTACGGTTAAAAAGCCATAACAACCAGGCCAATCGGGGCAACCAAGCCCTGCGTCACTTAAGCGCGTATATGCGCCTAGAGCTACCACAACTAATGCGAATAAACTCGTTGCTAATACCAAATTTTTATAGTTTTTATACATAGCAGCCTCTACTTAGCTTGAACGAGAGTAATTAAGTAATTTTTTTAGATCTTTCAATAATCCCTTTTGTATCAAACGGTTTTCTTGTGGTTGAGGATTAAATGGATATTCCAGCACAATCAGTCCCATATGGTCGATTAAATATAAACTCGCGGGTTTTAATTGCTGTTGTTCAGCAATCATATGCCAATGCGGCTTCGCAGCTTTGGGTTTCCCCATTATCGCCATATCTACTTTGTGTTGATTTTTGCCAAGGGCAACATATAAATTATCTAAAGCAGCGAGCTGCTCCGAGCAAGGCTCTTCGCATTGTGCTGAATAATTTAAAGCAATGGTCCATTGCTTTGGATTATGCTGCTGCCAATTGTCTAGCTTAATTTCACGCTCTAAAAATTCACCATGGTTAGTAATTGCTGTAGGTAGCCAATCTAGTTTTAACGCGCTGTAAGCCAGCACTAATGGGATAGCGCAACATACAACAAAGAGCAACAGGGGTTTATTTTTCATTATCTATCCTCTTCTTGCTTGCAAAAATAGCAACTACCACACAGGCAATCGCAATTAAAAACCACTGCACTGAGTAGGCATAATGTTTTTCTGGACTCATCACAACAGCTTCATAATGGGGGGCCGCAATCTCATCTTCGTCGCCTTGGCGATAAGCCATAAAGTCCACTAAAGTTCGCTGGGATTGGCTACTGAGTGATTGCAGATCAATAATTTGAATTCGTTTAGCTAAATCTGACTGAGTATTGCTATTAGCTAAGGTAAAGCCACTTAAATTATCTTCTTTAATTTGTGCCGTTAACGTAAATTTACCACTAGGTATTGTCACGTTTGGTAGGGCTTCTCTTGAGCGGCCAGCTTTTACCCAACCTAAATTAACTAATAAAAAGCGCGACTCATGAGGTAATTTTAATAATGTCAGTAAGTCGTATCCAACCTGACCATTATAAATTTGGTTATCGAGCAGCCAATAATTATTGGTATCAAAATAACCACTCAAAGAAACTAATACCCCGGTTTTATTCCACTCTTTTGGCAGCTGTTGCAACTGTGCCCAGCTCATAACTCCTTGCTGCTGAATATTTTCAATGGCATTAAGCTGTTGTTGCTTTTGATCTGCGCGCTGTAATTGCCAAAACCCTAAACGCACACAAACTAATACCACAATAACAACCAGGCAAACTGTGATTATTGAGCTAAGCTTTTGTTTGTTAAATACAACTAACTGCATAAGGGTAAATCCAGTGATTATTAAAATTATTATTGTTCTACTGTTATTATTTATATTGTTTAATTTATTTCGTGCTTTATTAATTATGGTGTCGGGAAAAACCAATGGACGCCCCATGTCTCACTTTTTAGGGCGTCGAGTGTTATTTTCTATTGTGGTATTAGTGATGGTAATTGCCGCACTAAAACTTGGTTTTATTACGGCCAATCAATCACCTTTGCCCACTACAGTACATATACAAAAACAAACAAACATAGCCAAACAACATCAACAAAATGCCAGTACCACGCCGCAGCTTGAAACGCGAAGTGCTTATTTTTTGTAAAGTGGCCTTTTAAAATCCGTAGGAAAACGATTAATAAAATAATGGTACCTAAGGTGACATGCATACCGTGAAAACCGGTTAACAAAAAGAAGGTATTACCGTAAATTCCTGCATCAAGGGTTAAATTAAGGTCGTTATAAGCATAAATATATTCTTCTACTTGGAGTCCTAAAAAACATACTCCCAATAAAATAGTTACGCCTAAAAACACCTTAAGTGGCGTGCGCTTGTTATTTTCCATCGCCACATGAGCAAAATGCAGAGTCACTGACGAGGCTAATAAAATAAGGGTATTTATCAGTGGTAACCCTTGCCAGCCCATTGCTTGCGTCGTGGTGCCCCCAGGGGTATTTAACAATGGCCACACAGCCTCAAAAGTAGGCCATAACACTTCGTTAGTCATGGCGTTATTATCGGCGCCTCCAAGCCAAGGTACAGAGAACATGCGAGCATAAAAAAGGGCGCCAAAAAAGGCCATAAAAAACATAACTTCTGAAAAAATAAACCAGCTCATACCTTGCCTGAATGAGCGATCCATTTGGGCAGAATATAAACCTTGATGCGACTCTTCAATCACATTTTTAAACCAGCTAAACAGCATATAAAGCAATACGGCAATACCCGCATACAGTATGTAAATACCACTGCCTCCCTCTTTACCCATATCCATAACTGTTAAGGCTGCCCCTACCGCAATAAAAAATAGCGCCACTGCGCCAACTATTGGCCATGGGCTTTGATCAGGTACATAATAATGTTCATATTTTTGATTCATTTCATTTGCTCCTAGTTTTTCACTAGTTTTATAAGCTAGTTATTACTGGCTACTAACTTCTCGCTAATATCAAATACGGTATAAGACAGAGTTAACTCCTCCACATCACTGGGTAACTCAGTATCAACATAAAAAAGTAATTTAAACTCTAACTCCTCGCCAGCCTTCAAAGGTTGCTGGTCAAAGCAAAAACACGCTATTTTGTGTAAATATTTAGCTGCTTTGCCCGGTGCTACCGAGGGGATAGCCTGCATCACTTTGTCTTCATTACTATTGTTTTTAGCGCTAAACATAACCTCACGCATGGCCCCTGGTTTTACATCTACACTGTATTCTTTAGATTTAACCTCAAAAGGCGCACCACTTTGGGCATGCGTGGTAAAACTAACGCTGACCTCTCTATTCTCAGTAATCAAGGTACTTTGCTGTGCTTGTTCTAACGAGGGCTTACCATTAAGCCCCGTTATATCGCAAAACACGTCATATAAAGGCACCATGGCAAATGCAAAAGCAAACATTGCAATGCAAATAACCACCAGCTTTTTTAATAACGGCAAGTGCGTCATTATTTAATGTCCGGCGGCGTTGAGAACGTATGATAAGGCGCTGGTGAATCAACTTCCCATTCAAGCCCTTCAGCCCCATCCCAAACTTTTGCAGGCACTTTATCGCCCCCTTTTGCACATTTATACACAACAACAACGAACAGTAATTGCGATAAACCAAAGGCAAACCCACCTATACTAATAATGGCGTTAAAGTCAGCAAACTGCAGTGCATAATCTGGAATTCGACGTGGCATACCGGCTAACCCCACAAAATGCATTGGGAAAAACAGCACATTTACACTTACCAAGGACAACCAAAAATGCCATTTTGCTAAGGTAATATTGAACATATTTCCGGTCCATTTTGGCAGCCAATAATAAGCCCCCGCCATAATAGAAAATACCGCGCCCGTCACCAGCACATAATGGAAGTGTGCAACTACAAAATAGGTGTCGTGGTATTGAAAATCAGCAGGTGTGATCGCCAACATCAATCCCGAAAAGCCACCTAAAGTAAACAGCACAATAAATGCGATACTAAACAGCATCGGCACTTCAAAGCTAATAGAGCCACGCCACATAGTTGCTACCCAGTTAAATACTTTTACGCCGGTAGGTACCGATATCAACATAGTCGCGTACATAAAAAACAACTCACCCGCCACGGGCATACCTGTGGTAAACATATGATGCGCCCACACAATAAAGCTCAACAAGGCAATCGAGGAAGTGGCGTACACCATAGAGGCATAACCAAATAGTTTTTTACGTGAAAAAGTAGGAACAATCGTAGAGATAATGCCAAAGGCAGGCAAAATCATAATATAAACTTCAGGATGACCAAAAAACCAAAATATATGCTGGAACATTACCGGATCGCCACCACCAGCGGCGTCAAAGAAGCTGGTCGCAAAGTATTTATCGGTGAGTACCATAGTAACTGCACCAGCAAGTACCGGCATTACTGCAATAAGTAAAAAAGCCGTGATCAGCCATGTCCACACAAATAACGGCAGTTTCATCCATGTCATACCCGGAGCGCGCATATTCACTATGGTGACCACCACATTAATGGCACCCATAATCGAACTGATACCCATTATATGTACCGCAAATACAAACATTGCTGTGTTGTCGTTACTATAAGTGGTGGAAAGCGGAGCGTAAAAGGTCCACCCAAATGCAGGGCCACCACCAGGCATAAACAATGACGCTAACAAAATCAAAAACGCAAATGGTAAAATCCAGAAGCTCCAGTTGTTCATTCTCGGTAATGCCATATCTGGCGCACCAATCATTAACGGAATCATCCAGTTTGCCAATCCAGTAAATGCAGGCATTACTGCACCAAACACCATGATTAAACCGTGTACTGTGGTCATTTGATTAAAAAAGTGAGGATCAACCAATTGTAAACCCGGCTGAAATAACTCAGCCCGAATAACCATAGCCATTGCTCCACCAATCAAAAACATGGTGAGAGAAAAAATTAAATATAAGCTTCCGATATCTTTATGGTTGGTTGTAAATAACCAGCGCTTAAAGCCTGTTGCAGGTTGATGGCCATGATGAGCCTCATTGGAATTAGGTTGTTCTGCAATGCTACTCATTATTTAGCCTCCCCATCAGCATCCAGTGCCGCTTGTATTTCGCTTGGTTGAATTACCTCTCCGGTGTCATTACCCCATACGTTACGCTTATAAGTAATAACGGCTGCTATCTGCTTAATAGATAATTGCTTTGCGAAAGACTGCATCGCTGTACCTGGTTTACCATGAAGTAAGATATCGATATGACCTTTGATATCACCTATAACTATTGGGCTGCCTTTAAGTGCTGGAAAGACACCCGGCAAACCTAAACCTGTAGGTTGATGACACGCTGCACAGCTCGCCATATAAACTTGCTCACCAAGAGCCATCAGCTCCTCTTTTGGTACCACTTGATCTAATAACGCAGCGTCTGCTTCAGCCGCTTTTTGTTTAGCTTGTTTAGCTTCTGCCAACCACGTTTTGAAGTCTTCTTCTGTTTTTGCTTCTACCACAACAGGCATGAAGCCATGATCTTTACCACACAGCTCTGCACACTGCCCGCGGTAAGTACCTACTTCATTAATATTGGTCCATGTTTCGTTAATAAACCCAGGGTTTGCATCTTTTTTAACTGCAAAATCAGGTACCCACCATGAGTGAATTACATCATCTGAAGTCATTAAAAAACGTACTTTTTGATTAATCGGTAGCACCAGCGGCTTATCTACTTCGAGTAAATAATTCGGGTTTTTATCGGCAAGATTCGTTATTTCATTTTGAGGAGTCGCTAACATTGAATAAAACTCAACGTCCTCCCCCATATACTCGTAATGCCACTTCCACTGTGATCCAGTAATTTTTATGGTGATATCAGCTTTGCTGGCATCCTCCATGGCAATTAACGTTTTAGTCGCAGGAATGGCCATAACAATTAAGATGACAAAAGGAATGGCAGTCCAGAGTATTTCTACTTTAGTACTTTCATGAAACTGGGCAGGGACAGCCCCTTTAGACTTGCGATGATGGATGAGTGCCCAAAACATAATGGCAAACACGATCACCCCAATCACACAACATATTAAAAATATGGTCATGTGCAGTTGGTATACATTATTACTTATATCAGTTACGCCTTTACGCATATTATATTGGCTATTAGCAAGCACATTTTGCGAAAAAACTAACAATATAAGCCACAAGGAAGAACTCAGCTTACCCATGTGACGGCTCCTTTGATGCTATTGCTGACGCAAAGCGAAGAGGCATACGGCTTAAACGCCCATTCGTTATTTTTATTTTTTATAAGGGTGCTGGAGTTACTAAATGTGTGTGCTCAAAACGATTAGGCTGTGAGTTATTTTTATTCCAGCTCTTTAATAACTAGTTAAAAAATAAACAATAAGCAAGGTGAGCATGAAAAATAAACAAGAGGTTACTTAAAAAAGTGCAGCAAAAAAATAGTAACTAATGAGGTAATTAATCCCAGAGTCAGAGTTGGTAAGGGGTCGCTTGAATAACAGCGGAAAAGATATAAAATTTTATGATTTAAAATAATTAAAATAAATTTGTTTGTTTATAAAATATTTAGCGATTTTTAAAAATAACAAAAAGCGATTCACAAGCAATATCGTACAAAAATAATGCATGTAAAAACAGCGCCTAATCAATATTAAGCGCTAGGTTATGCTTAACTATCACATCCAATCAGCGTTACGAATAACACCCACCGCTAAACCTTCAATATTGAAAGATTCATTTTCCAAATCAACTTCAATGGCTGAAAACTCGTCATTTTCAGCATGCAGTAATACTTTTCTGCCGGCTTTTTCTAGACGCTTAACCGTAACATCATCATCCACTCGAGCAACAACAACCTGACCATTTTCAGCTACTTGAGTTTTATGTACAGCGAGTAAGTCGCCATCCATAATGCCAATATCTTTCATACTCATGCCGTTAACACGCAGCAAAAAGTCAGCCGCAGGTTTAAACATTAAAGGGTCAATTTTACAGTGGCTTTCTACATGCTGTTGCGCCAATATTGGCTCACCCGCAGCAACTCGACCAATTAAAGGTAAGCCCAGTTGCTCTGGCTCTTCTTCTTCAACAAGCTGAATACCCCGACTCGCGCCCGGCTTCATTTTAATCACACCTTTTTTAGCCAGTGCTTTTAAATGTTCTTCTGCAGCATTCGCACTTTTAAAACCCAGTGTTTGTGCAATTTCGGCACGTGTAGGAGGCATACCAGTATCTTTAATAAACACTTTGATAAGTTCGAGTATTTGCGCTTGGCGTTTCGTTAATGGTCGCATACAACTGGTTTTCCATACAGTACAATTAACTGTGAGTATATACAGTTATTTTAAAATCGCAAATATAAATTAAGTTAGCTCCACTGATAATAATTAGCTTATCGCACTAAGAATATAACCCGCTCTTAACTACTTAAAATTATTTTTGCACTGATTAAAGCAACCCATCAATAGTAAAAATAAAAAATGTATCTTAAAATTTACAACAATAGTTAATTTTAATAGGTGGCAATGTTAATTAATTGAAATAAAAATATTAGCGTGTACACTTTATGTGGACAAAACAAACCAAAAAGGACTATGAAATGAAAAAATACTCACCTTTATTTATCGGACTCCTATTCAGCGGCTATACACAAGCTCAAGTTCCGCTTTTTGAAGTGCAATATATTAATGAGTCACAAAGCGTGGCCACACAAACAAGTAATCAATTACAGTTTGGCCAGCCTCTTTTTGAGCTCACAAATAGCACAAATACCTTTCTTTTACCTGTTAAAGGTAACGACATTGAATTTATAAAAAGTTCAACAAGTTTGTCAGCAACGGGAAGCTTAATTTGGATTGGTAAAAGTTTAGAAGATGACGAAATAACACTTATTAAATCTGCAAAAGGCATTTCGGGTACTGTAAAAGTAGGTGAACAGATATATAAATTACAACCAAATAAGCACTCTGGTCATAATTTCATTGAATTAGATCCCCAAAAGCAGCCAGCTGAACATGCTCCCGACTATAAACAGTCTAATCACCTGAAGTTTATGAGTGAACAAATTTTAACAGCTCAAAACACTCAATCGGTAATGGCTAACGAAACGCAAAGTAATATTAGTTTATTAGTTTTATATACCCCAGCAGCAGCTCAAAAATCAGGGGATATAAATAGCTTAATTGATCTTGCGGTTGTTGAAACCAACCAAGGTTATCAAAACTCAGGCGTCAACGCAGTTGTTAGCATAGCCCACATGAGCCAAATTAATTATACTGAAGCTGCAAACTCAAGTACTGATTTAAATCGTTTAGCAGCTAAAAACGACGGTTATATGGATGAAGCACATACATTACGCGATCAATTCGGTGCAGATGTAGTTATATTAGTAAATGATGTCAATGGTTACTGTGGCCAGGCCAAAGCCATTGGCGCTAATGCTCAAAGCGCTTTTGCTATGGTCGATTATGATTGTGCGACAGGCTACTATTCCTTTGGTCATGAGATTGGGCACTTACAAGGCGCTCGCCATAATCCAGAAAACGATCCTTCAACAACTCCTTATTCATTTGGACATGGTTACCAACAACCTCAATCGCAATGGCGTTCAGTGATGGCATATAATTGTCCAGGTAATTGTACACGTATTAATTACTGGTCGAACCCTAATAAATCATACAATGGAGATGTAATGGGGACTTCGGCAGAACATGACAATGCCAGAGTGTTAAACTTAACTAACCCTATTATTGCAAACTTTAGATCTTCAACCCCCCCAATTCCTGGTGACAATGTACTCCAAAATAATCAAGCAATTATGGTTAATGGCGCAAAGAATAGCGAAAAATTATTTACATTTGCAGTACCAAGTGAAGCAACACAAGTTACTTTTAGAACATCAGGTGGTAGTGGTGATGCTGATATATATGTAAAATTTAACGAAACGGCATCCACAAATAATTTTGATTGTCGCCCATATAGAAATGGCAATAGTGAGAGCTGCAGTGATACTCGCAGTGGAAATTACTCTGTCATGCTCAAAGGCTTTGATGCTTATAATAATGTAGAACTGGTTGCTAGTTACCAATAATAAGCAAGCTACATAAGCAGGCGTCGTAGTATGGCGACCTGCTTAAATTAAGCTAAAAAAATTTTATTTGCTATCACTCACGACAAGATTTAAATTTCACCTTAATATGAGCTCAATTTTATATTTTTAAACATTCTTTTAGGAGCGAGTATGAGCATTTGGCATCAACCAATTACATTAGAGTTTTGTAAGCAATTAGATCAAGGGATCACTGGCCAAGGCACGCTCATGAAGACCATGGGAATTGAAATCAGTGAAATTGGAGATGACTACTTAGTCGCCACTATGCCGGCAATTCCAGAGCATCATAACCCTATGGGTATAGTGCATGGTGGTGCCAATGTGGTCCTTGCTGAAACCGTAGCAAGTTATGCCGCTAACTTTGTAGTTGATTTCAGTCGATTTTATTGTGTTGGGCAAGAGATCAGCGCCAGTCACTTAAAAGCGTCACGCAACGGCACATTAACGGCTACCGCAAAAGCTTATCATATAGGTAAACGCAGCTCGGTTTGGGATATTAAAATAACCAATAGCCGCAATGAGCTTTGCTGCGTATCAAGAATGACCGCAGCCGTAGTCGAACGAAAAGGTTAAATTACTTTTCCAGAGGGTAAATAGTAACTTCTATGCCTGCGCCAATTGCAGATATGCGTAACAAGGTATCTGCATGTAGGGCCTGATTAAAGCATTTTGGCGACGTACCCGACTCAAATCCCATATCAAACGTTCTACGAGAACAACTTAACCATTGCTTTAATGCATTGCGTGAACACGACTCAATTAGCTCACATAAGTGATTAATTGCTTTATCAGGTGTGGTTATTTCACCAGCTACTTCGATGCGTGCCAGTTGGCGGTATTCGTCTTTATCATAATGTAAAATGGTTGCGACCTTTTTTAAATCAGCAACTAATACGCTAATATCTTGCTTTGACTCAAGCTCGAGATCTACATTTAAAAATTGAATTTCCGACATTGTTTCGTATTTATCCTCTAATGGTTACCTTGCAAACTTTAACGCAGTTTTACCGTTATACCAAATCAACACCCTATAAATAGACACTTTATCAGTTAATACTCTTATTTTAGGGTGTTATTGCAGCTTACTATTAGCACTATTGTGCTGAAACTCAATTTGAATGCACTAGTGCGACATTTTGTCGCACTCACCCTGCCTATCATTCGCGTAAAATGTTTATTAAAAGTAATAAGATAAACACCTATGAAAAAAATATTTAAACCAACACGTAGACTTCATAAATGGTTGGGCTACTTATTAGGGCTACAAATTTTAGCTTGGTTGCTTGGCGGTTTAATTATGAGCGCTATTCCGCTTGAAAAAGTACATGGTAAGCACCTAGCAACACGCACCCTAACCAATCCCTTTAAAAGCCATGATTACATCGCATCAATTGATGATATCGTATCCCAAGTAACCAACCCGACTAAAATAATCTTTACGCATTTTTTATCCACCCCACTTATAACTGTAACCAGTGCCGGTAGCCAACAAAGTTTTAATGGCATTACTGGGCAACCATTTAAAGCACCTAATAGACAGCAAATTATTGCTAATGCACACGCACACTTACTTATTAATGCTCAACGAGTAAGCGCTGCTTTATTAGCTACAGGCCCACGAGAAAGCGGTTATAAAACAAATATATGGCAAGTGAAATTTAACGATACATTTAACACCACCCTCTATTTGTCATCAGACACAGGTAAAGTGATTACTGTTCGCAGTGATATTTGGCGAGTGTTTGACTTCTTTTGGATGCTACACATTATGGATTACGATGAGCGCGAGGATTTTAACAACCCGTTACTCATTAGCTTTGCTGCCAGCAGTGTGTTTTTTAGTTTTACTGGTTTTATTTTATTACTGCAAAACATCCGATTAAGAACAAGAAAACGTAAGCTATCCTGAGTTTTTAAGCAGGTTGTACAGAAAACTGATTTACCATTTAGGTTATTCTCTTTAAAATCGCGGCTCCTGTAGTTCACTAAAGTGATAGGATATGCCGCATTTTATTTTTGCGTTATTGCTTTGCGTTATCAGCTTTACTATTAATGCTGAGCAATTTACTCGTTTTTCCAGTGCTAAAAAACACTTAATTAAAACCTTACCAACCAATGCAAAAAGTATCTATTGTGGTTGCGACATAAAACGTAAAGGCAAAAAGTTAGTACCCGATGCAACCCATTGTGGTTATGTGCCACGCAACACATTTACCCGTTCAGGTAACGTGAACCAACGCGCTCTGCGAATAGAATGGGAACATATTGTACCCGCTTGGGAGTTCGGTCATCAGTTACAATGCTGGCAAGATGGTGGACGTAAAAATTGCCGTAAAGTAAGTGCAAAGTTTCGCATGATGGAAGCTGATATTAACAATTTAGCTCCCGCAATCGGTGAAATTAACGCTGATCGTTCAAACTATCGCTTTGGCATGTTAGCCCAAAATGCTAATCAATATGGTCGCTGTGAGGTTAAGGTTAATTTTAAACAACGCGTTATAGAGCCTCCGGTTTATGCACGTAAACGTATTGCCGATGCATACGCTTACATGCAAAAAACTTATGGTTTAAAAATATCAAATCAACAACAAAAGCTGTTTAATGCGTGGCAACAACAAGCTTATGCCGCAAAAACCGACAGTAAAAAGCTGTAACTTATGTTTATAATGCTTGGTGTGGTCCAAATATTTCGTAATGAATATTCGAGCTCTGTACACCTAAGTCAAGTAGTTGGCCTTTTACATAAGCCATAAATGAAGCTGGTCCACACAAATAAAATGCCCCTTCGCTAATAGGCAGTGATGCTTCAAGCACAGATAAATCCATAAGACCTGTGTAATCACATCCCCCACCACCTTGATTAAACCAGGTTAAGGTTTTTAGTTGTGGATGCATAGCCGTTTGCTGAGCTAGGTAGTCTTTAAATGAATACTCCAAGCTATTTTCACACGCGTGTAAGTAACTAATCGCTTGATTAGTATTGTCGCTCAATAGCGTTTGCAGCATAGCCATCATTGGGGTTTGGCCAACACCTGCAGAAATAAGCACAACGGGGCTTGTTGCATCTTTCAAAAAGAAATCACCTGCTGGTGGGTATAGCTCTACTCGTGCGCCCTGCTCTAGTGAGTGTAAATAGTTAGACACCACGCCAGGCTGTGGTTGGCACTCTTTTTTAACGCTAATACGATAGTTTTTAGCATTGCTCTTTTGCGAAATAGAATACTGGCGGATCTCTTCATATTCTGCCCCCTCAGGCTTAACTTTAATGCCAAGATATTGTCCTGGCTTGTGGGAAATAACAGCTTTGCCGTCTAAAGGTGTGAGGATAAAGCTGGTTACAAATTCAGACTCAACATGTTTATGAGTAATTTCAAACTTCCGTGTACCTACCCAGCCACCATGATTATTTTTACTGTGTGTATACAACGCTGCTTCTTCGGTAATACAAATATCAGCCAGTAGGTTATAAGCTTCTCGCCATGCGTATTCAACATCAGCTGTAAACTGATCAGGAATAAGCTCTTTAAGTGTGCCGATCAAATGCGCCCCTACAATAGGGTAGTGTTCGGGTAAAATATTCAAGCTGGTATGCTTATGGTTAATTCTAGCTAATGCCTCTTTTAACACGGCTAAATTATCAATATTTTGCGCATACGCAGCCAAGGCATTAAATAATGCAAATTGCTGACGACCCGTTTCTTGGTTAGTCATATTAAAAATATGTTTAAGTTCCGGGTTATGGCTAAACATGCGCTTATAAAAATGATCGGTGACGGCTGTGCCCGCTTCTGCAAGTAATGGAGCTGTACTTTTTACAATCTCAATAGTTTTTTCAGATAACATTTTGGTTTCCTATGGGTGAACTAACCACGACGCCCATCAACACGACGCCGCGTTAATATAGGAGTGCAGTGAATTAAAAATAATAAAAAGGCCAGTAACCAAAGCACAGCACTGATCTGCCAAGCTAGGTGTGGCCCAATAAAAGACGGGAGAAAAGCACGAATAATTGCGGCACTAAACACCAATACAAATGCAAGATTCATAAAACCAGGAATACTAAGTGAGCGACCGGTATGTCCTAGTGATACCCGTGTCATCATGGCTAAAATCATCATGCCGATACCACCAATAGTGATAAAATGCAGAGCGTCTTTAAACAGTATTGCACTGCTATAAAAACTGATTGCCACTAACATTAAACCTATACCTAAAGCTAAATACGCAAAGTGTAACGACCATAATAATGGGACTTTTAGGACTTGCTTGTTCCACCAGCAAACACCGCGAACTAAATGCAAAAACGCTGCACTCATCACAACTAGTGCCGGGTTAATTACAGTGAAAAATAATTTACTAATAAAAAATAATGCTATCGCCAATACCGATAAGTATAAAATAGCTTTATCTATGTTTGGTGTGCGTACCTGCTTAGATAAGCCCAGCCCTTTGGCAGTAAAAAAGGGTAATACACGCCCAGCTACAACCCCCACCAACAAACTTATAACCAGTACTGCGGTATCAACCATCGCCAGCGCTAGCTGCGTTTGGTTTTTTAGCACTAGTATTAAATACAACATATTGAGCGTACATAAAAATGAAAGAATAAATAAAAACAAGTAGTTGCGTTTACTGCTCGCTTTTATCAACATGCTGGCTAACACTATGATTACCGAGAGCCACCAAACAACTTGTAAAATCAGTACCGCATAAACATTAAACTGATCAATGCTAGGCACAACTACAAAAAAACTAAGCCGTGCACTAAGCCATATTAGGCTAAGCCACATCAATGGTTTACCGTTAATACTTGCAACACCGGTCCATGTTTGTGCTGCAGTAAGTAAAAAGCCAGCCACAACCACGCCCGCAAAACCAAATAACATTTCATGTGCATGCCACAAATTAGCAGGCATAACTAAATACCACTGTGCATCGCCACTTAAAATAAGTAACCAATAACCCACAGATAAACACGCTAGTGATCCACCAGCTAAAAAAAAGGGTCTAAATGCCAACATCCATAATGACCATTGTGATACCTGATGAAATGCGACCTGCGCTGGCATAGGTTCGGCTAAGTTTATGGGCTTCATTAGCGCACCTCCTGCCCCAGTCCATGCTGCGCCACACAGCGCAGTACGTAACTCACTTTGACAATCGCCGCGAGGACAATCGTGCTAATGTGTGCAAAAATTTGTACCGGTATCGAAAAGTAGCCTGCATAGGGATAACTTATTAACAACGTAATCAACACCCCAAATACGCTAATACATAGCATCTTATTTGCATGAGATAGCAAACGGTAATACAGAGAATTAGACTTCACTGAATAATTAACCTGTCCTAAAAAAATACTGCTCATAACAACCCCAATAACTGCTTTCGTTATTTTGTTATTACACAGACCATGCCAATTAAATAAACACTTTAAATTCAATGTATTATTTAATTTCACTTTACAAAAAGAGTCTTTATGACCTACTATAAAAACCAACAAAATACACTAACAGGTCATTTTGACATGAACCAACAACTCAACCTGACTCAAGTTGCCTTGGAGCTTGCACAAAGCACCTTACATGCCCACAGTTTTGAGCAGCTCTTAGCCACGGTTGAACGTGTTATTCCAAGTGATGCTAGCGCCTTGTTAATTCGCCAAGGCGAGCAATTAAAGCCTTTAGCGATTAAAGGTTTAATGCCTGATAGCTTAGGCAGGCGTTTTAATATTGCAGAGCATCCTCGCCTTGATGCTATTTGTAATCACCGCTTGGCACTGCAATTTGCACATGACTGCCCGCTTCCAGACCCATATGACGGCTTACTACTAGCTAAAACCGGTGATATTCCAGTGCATGCCTGCTTAGGTTTACCGCTTTATGATAAAGATTCGCTGCTTGGTATTTTGACCTTTGATAGCCTAAACGCTGATGCGTTTGACGGCATTACCGCTGATACACTTAATACCTTACAAACCTTGTGTAGCGCACACTTTAAAACAGCTCTAGAGCTTGCCCATTACAAACAGCATGCTCAGCATTCAAATGAATTAGTACAAGCGTTAAACCGTGAGGCACTCAAACGCGATGGTGGCGAAATTATTGGCCAAAGCCCAGTAATACAAACTCTTAAAAACGAAATAAAGCTGGTTGCAGCCTCTAATTTTAGTGTATTAATTTTAGGTGATACTGGGGTCGGCAAAGAGTTGGTGGCGCGTAATATTCACTTGCATTCAGCACGCAAAGATCAGCCATTGATCCATTTAAATTGTGCATCACTGCCTGAAAACCTCGCCGAAAGTGAATTTTTTGGCCATGCAAAAGGCGCCTTTACGGGGGCACAAAATGCTCGCCAAGGTAAGTTTCAATTAGCTGATGGCGGTACCTTATTTTTGGATGAAATAGGCGAGCTACCACTGGCAATGCAAAGTAAATTATTACGGGTACTGCAAAGTGGCGAAGTACAAACCGTTGGTGAAGACGAACTTAAATATGTTGATGTTAGAGTGATTGCTGCCACTAACCGTGACTTGAAACACGAAGTAGAACAGGGGCGATTTCGCGCCGACTTATATCATCGCCTAAGTGTGTACCCGTTAAGCGTAGCGCCTTTAAAAGCCCGTGATGAAGATGTTATTTTATTAGCCGGTTATTTTTTGGAAAAAACAGCTCGCAAGCTTGCGATTAAACAGCTAAAACTCAGCATTGAAACGCAATTACTGCTAAAAAAATATGACTGGCCTGGCAATGTAAGAGAGCTGGAACATGTTATTAATCGCGCCGCATTAAAAGCTAAACAGCATCAATGGCAGCAGCCAATTATTACTATTGAGCCAGAGCATTGCGAGCTAAATTTAAGCGCTGTTAACACCTTAGATCTTGAACACTCAAACCAGCTTGCAACCACACCTTTAACAAACAACATTTCGTTAAAACAAGCCACCGATACTTACACTCAGCAGCTTATTATACAGCAACTTAAACAACATAATTATAACTGGGCAAGCACAGCGCGAAGTTTACAGGTCGACCGCGCTAACTTAACGCGGCTAGCCGAGCGCTTGGGTATTTCTATAAAAAAGTCGTTGTAGCTTTTTTAACTTAATTTAAGCTGCTTAAAATAGGTTTTTAATAACTGACTAAACGCTTGCACTTTCGCAGTACGATGCACTAAATGGTGCGTCACTAACCATAAGTCAGTAGGCCAACTTAGTTCGTTAGGTAATACAGGCACTAAATCAGAGTATTGCGCTGCAACATCATGTTGTAATCCGCCAATCCCTAGCCCCTTAACGATGGCGCGAGTAGCCTCTGAGGTTTCTGATACTCTAAGTTTAACTTGCGACGAGGGAATATTTTCATCAACCCACGCAAAATAAGGCACTTTGCCATTATAACCCGCGACTCCTGATACAAAATTATGCACCGAGAGTTGTGCTAACGTTTGTGGCAAGCCATAACGATTTATGTAATGTTTTGAAGCATAAAATCCTGACGAGAGTGCCGCTAAATGCTGAGCAATATAATCACCTTCATCCGGCCTGGGCCCTGCTCTTACAGCGATATGTGCTTGGCCATGGTCTAAGCGCAAACGCTTTTGATCCATAATCACTTGTAATTGCACTTGCGGATGCAAGGTCTGAAACTGCTCACATACCTCACTTAATACATCTATAAAACCACTCACAGTGGTAAGTAACAAGCTACCTTGTAAGGTACTATCTGCTGCAATTATGTCACTGTGTAAGCGCTCTAGCTCACCATTAATTGCTTGTGCTGTGGTAAATAACTTAGCGCCAATCTCTGTGACTTTGTAGCCACGAGCATGTCGGTGGAATAATCGCGCATCTAAGCTTTTCTCTAAGTTATTTATTCGCCTGAGCACCGTACTGTGATGAATATCTAGTGCTTCGGCAGCTGCAGTTAAAGTGCCTAAACGCGCCACCTCATAAGCAACCTTAAGATCTTGCCAATCATCAAATTGAATTGCCATAGTAACCACTTTTTAAATTGTGCATATACGCACACAAGTTTTGCGTTTATTTGGCTTTTCTGCAAGCAATTATTTGTTAAAGTCACTGCTGTACACAATCAACATTAGGATCAGCTCATGACTACACCAAAAATTATTGCCCTAGCAGGTAGCTTACGTAAAGACAGCTTTAATCAAAAACTTATTAATGAAGCAGCTCGTTTTGCACTAGAAAGTGGCGCTGAAGTAGAAGTGATCAAACTCGCAGACTTAGCCATACCTATGTTTGATGAAGATTTAGAAGCACAAGGCACACCGGCCGGCGTACAACAATTAAAAGACAAGCTGCGCACAGCAGATGGTATTTTACTGGCCAGCCCAGAATATAATGGTTCTATCACCGCAGTGTTAAAAAATGCCATTGATTGGGCGTCGCGCACCGAACAAGGTGCAGAGCCTGCATTTGCAAATAAAGTAACCGCTTTATATGCAGCATCACCGGGTGGACTTGGCGGCTTACGTGGGTTGAATCACGTGCGTGATATTTTATCTGGCATTGGCAGCTTAGTATTAGCTAACCAACTGGCAGTACCGGCTATTCATACTTTATTAGACGAAAATGGCCGTATTAACGACCCCGCTACCGCTGAAAAAGTGGCCGGCCTTGCACAGCAGTTAGTTAGCGTAGCGAGTAAGCTAAAATAAGCAGCGGCTATAACTTTGTTGCTGCAAGCTTTGCAGCAATAAAGTCTTCATGGGTAACATACAACAAGTTTGCAACACGACGAATAACGTACTCTTCTTGAGGATCAAGTTCACCATCCGCGTACGCCAAGCGCCAAAGTAGCTCAACTATATCAATACGTTGCTGTGCACTGCATTGATTATTAATTTGCTTAGAAAATTGAAAATAATCAATGGCATCATCTAAACTTGAGCTTGCTTGTTCGGTTAACTCATCTACTGCTTCATCAGTTAAATCAAAATATTTTTTTAATGTCAGACTTAGCGTATGTTGTTCATCTGCCTGTAAATCGTTATCCGCTCGCATTACTTCAATTAATAACGCTGCAACCGCTGTTTTTAAATCATGTTGTTCAATATCATAATCTTGCTGATCAATACTCGAAAAAAGCTGTTTAATTTGCTTGAACATCACATTTCCCCTTTTTGGGTGTTAGACTTATATAATAACGGGTGTAATAGATATGCTGATCACACTACCCAATATCAAGATGGAGTTAAAGGTTTATGAGTAGAAAAGCTAATCATTATCTATATGGAAGTATTAGCTGGGTGTTTTTAACAGCATGTTTGAATGTGTCGGCAGAACAAACTGAAATGCAGCGGCTATATGACTTTGATGAAAAGGTGCATTACAAACAAACTCAAATAGACACTAACAACTATCATCTAGAGATCCAATCTGATGACTACCCACATTTTAAAAACCAAAGTGTGTTTTTATTGCGCCACGCTAACCGCTTATGTCGCGATAACCCTTTTATGTTAAAAGTAACCGAAGGGGTGCAAGAGTATGAACGTTTTCCAACTAAACCACGCGCTTATCAGCCACCACTGAGTGTATTTGTGCAGTGTGAAATACCCGCAGAAAAAACCTCAAAAAAATAACCCCTCTTTACTTTTCAGTAAGCCACTGAGTATTAAAACAGCCAGTGGCTTTACTGACGCTGAGTTTAGTTAACGCTATATCCCCACGGCGCAGCCGGTGGTGTGATAGGCTTAGTTAAATCAAAGTCAACGCGGAATTCGCGACCTTGGCGAATGAGTCGGTAAGTAAACTTTTCAGGATAAATATACATTTGCCATGTATTGCCTACCGATTGCGGTATGCCTTGGCTAACAAATAACTCTTTTGAATACTGATCAGCAGGGAATGACTGCATGCTAGCAAAACCCGCATCAAGCGTATGACCACCATACATAGTAGACACATCATCGCTGCCATCTTGATGGCGGTGATCGTGCTTTAAACTCAACCCACTGCCTGTTTTAGTAATGATCCACGTACGTGAGGCATCATCACCCACATGAAACGGCACTTGTAGCTCACGTTCATTACACTTACGCACATGCATAACTAATTTTTTATCGGCAAATGAACTCGGACCTGTGGCATTATCAACCGTTACTTTACCTTCAAAAGCTTTACCACAATGGGCAGCAATGTTATCAAAAAAGCCATCATGGCTTGGAATTGATACTAAAGGTGCTGGGCGTGCTATTGCAGCGGTTGATGCAAGCATTAGTGTTGCAGCTGTTAATAATTTCATAATGTATCCCTAAACATGTAAAAAATTAGCTTAGCGTTTAAACAAACACAAAGACAGTAATCACGATGAACAGCATCTGACAGCAATAAAAAACGCGGCTTATGCCGCGTTTTACTATCTAGTATCTTTTAAATTATTCACTGCCAAGGACGCTCAGCGGCAAGTTTTGCTTCAAACGCATCAATTTGCGGATTTAGGGTCTCGGTTACACCAATAAAGTCTAAGCCACTTAATAAACGCTCTTTCACATCATTGCGAATATCAAAGCTGATTGGCGCAAATTTATTGCTGCATAATTGCTGGTTTTCAAGATCCACATCAATGTAAATATCGTCATGCTGCTCACTTAACACAAATAAGTCTTCTAAGATTTGCGCTGGCAGTGCGATAGCAAGCATTTGGTTGTTGCCACAGTTATTAAAGAAAATATCAGCAAAGCTTTCAGCTAAAATTACTTCAAACCCATATTGCTTTAATGCCCATGGTGCGTGCTCACGTGATGAACCACAACCAAAGTTATCGCGGGTTAGTAGTATTTGCGCTCCTTGATAGCAAGGACGGTTCAAAATAAAATCAGGGTTTGCCTCACCGTTATCTAAATAGCGCCAATCGTAAAATAGCGCAGCATCAAAACCATCACGGCTGGTTGAAGTTAAAAACTGCTTAGGAATAATTTGGTCGGTATCGACGTTGTTTTTATCAAGTGGGGCCATTAAGCCACTAAAATAGATGCTCATTAGGCTTCTCCTCTAATATCAACAAAGTGGCCATGTATTGCTGCCGCTGCCGCCATTGCTGGGCTCACTAAGTGTGTACGCCCGCCTCGCCCTTGGCGTCCTTCAAAATTACGGTTAGATGTAGATGCACAGCGTTTACCTGCGCCTAAACGGTCGTCATTCATTGCTAAACACATAGAACAACCTGGCTCACGCCATTCAAATCCTGCAGCTTTAAATATGTCGGCAAGGCCTTCGTCTTCTGCTTGTTGTTTAACCAAACCTGAGCCAGGAACAATTAATGCTTCAATACCTGCAACCACTTGCTTGCCTTCAACAATTTTTGCAGCGGCGCGTAAATCTTCAATGCGGCTGTTGGTGCATGAGCCAATAAATACTGTGTCTACTTTGGCAGTTGATAACTTATCGCCCGCTTTTAAACCCATGTATTTAAGTGCACTACGAATGGCATCAGCTTTAATTAAATCAGTTTCTTTGTCTGGATCTGGAATACATTCGTCAACGCCAATCACTTGCTCTGGGTTAGTCCCCCAGGTGATTTGTGGTTGAATATTAGCAGCATCTAGCTCTACCTCTAAGTCAAAGATTGCGCCATCATCAGTTTTTAAGGTTTCCCAGTAGGCAACAGCGGCGTCAAAATCAGCGCCTTTTGGTGCAAATGGACGCCCTTTTAAGTACTCGTAAGTGATTTTATCTGGGGCAATTAAACCTGCCTTGGCACCCATTTCAATACTCATGTTACACAACGTCATGCGCGCTTCCATCGAAAGCGCCTCTATGCCTTCGCCACAAAATTCAGCCACATAACCCGTACCGCCAGCAGTGCCTAGTTTACCTATAACCGCCATAATTAAATCTTTAGCAGTTACTGTTGGGCGTAACACACCGTTAATTTGAATTTTTAACGACTTAGCCTTTTTTTGCTGTAGCGTTTGCGTAGCTAATACGTGCTCAACTTCTGAGGTTCCAATACCATGGGCAAGCGCTCCAAACGCGCCGTGGGTTGAGGTATGACTATCGCCGCATACTATGGTGGTGCCTGGCAAAGTGATCCCTTGCTCTGGGCCAATCACATGTACTATACCTTGATTTACTGAATTTAGGTCGTACAGCAAAATACCAAATTCTTTACAGTTTGCATCCAGTGCCATTAGTTGATTTTTAGAGACTTCGCTGGCTGCATCTAATGAACGGCTTTTAGTTGAAACATTATGATCCATGGTCGCAATGGTTTTTTCTGGACAGCGCACTTTACGATTTTTTTCACGTAAACCTGCAAATGCTTGTGGCGACGTCACTTCGTGTACTAAATGACGGTCAATATAAAGTAAATCGGTTTGCTCGTTGATGCTGGCAACCGTGTGTGCTTGCCAAATTTTATTGTATAAAGTTTGAGCCACTTGCTAACTCCCTGATCTGATTGAGCCACAGCCTAACGGTGCTGTGGCTTTAATAGTTAAATGCGTGAAACAATAGCCGCTGCAACATCGGTGGTGGTGTAGCCGCCCTGCGGATAAATATCAGGCGTCCCCACACCCGCTTCAACCGCCTCTGCAACTGCTTTTTCAATGGTGCGAGCCGCTTCATCTTGTCCTAATGAATAACGTAACATTAATGCGGCACTTAAAATTTGTGCAATAGGGTTAGCGACCCCTTTTCCGGCGATATCGGGCGCTGAGCCACCCGCGGGTTCATACAAGCCAAAGCCTGATTGATTTAAGCTAGCCGAAGGTAATAGCCCCATAGAGCCGGTGATCATCGCGCATTCGTCCGATAGAATGTCGCCAAATAAGTTATCGCACAGTAATACATCAAACTGGCTAGGCTGTTTAACTAGCTGCATCGCTGCGTTATCTACATAAATGTAATCTAAGCTCACTTCAGGAAAGTCTTTACTGACTTCGGTTACCACTTCGCGCCACAGTACGCTTGATGCTAAAACATTGGCTTTATCAACCGAGGTTACATGATTGCTGCGCAATTTAGCGGCCTCAAAAGCAAAACGTGCAATACGCTCAATTTCTTTACGCGAGTATGTTTGGGTGTCAAATGCCGCTTCTTCAGCACCTTCGCCACTGCGACCTTTTTCACCAAAATAAATACCGCCAGTTAGCTCACGCACACACAAAATATCAAAGCCTTTTTCGCTAATATCAGCACGAAGTGGTGATGCAGCGCTTAATGCGGGTAACAATTGAGCTGGGCGTAAGTTACAAAACAAACCAAAGTGCTTTCGTAGTGGTAACAATGACGCGCGCTCTGGTTGATCATTCGGTGGTAAATGCTCCCACTTAGGGCCACCCACGGAGCCAAATAAAATAGCATCGGCGTTTTCACAGGCTTTTAAAGTTGTATCAGGAAGTGCTTTGCCAAATTCATCAATGGCTGCGCCGCCAATCGCGTGGTGCTCACGGTTCAGAGTAAAACCAAATTTATCACTGACTGCGTCAAGTACTTGCTCTGCAGCTGCCATAACTTCTGGGCCAATACCGTCGCCTGCTAATACGGCAACGCTGTAATGTGTTTTACTCATCCTGCTTTCCTTTGTTGTTTTAAATCAGACACTTTTTGTGCTCGATAAATTAAGTTATAAACCCGAACCATAGCTCGAACAGAGGCTTCGACCACATCGGCCGCAATACCAGCACCGTGATAGGGACGACCATCATATTTAGCAATAATATTCACTTGCCCTAATGAGCTGGCGCCTTGGCCGGTTGCCTCTAAATTGTATTCAATCATTTCAACGCTCATACCTGTTAAGCGCTCAATAGCAGCAAACGAAGCTTCAACAGGGCCATTACCTGTGGCCGCTTCTTGTTTTGCTTCGCCATCAATCAGCAAGCCTATGGTTGAGCTGGCCACCGATTGTGAATTAGACGCAGAGTTAACAAACTCTAACTGGTACTTCTCGTCTTTGTCGTTAATTTGATTAAAGTAAATCATGGCCTCTAGGTCATAGTCGTATACTGTGCCTTTTTGGTCAGCCAGCGCAACGAAACTTTGGTATAAGCTATCCATGTCGTAATCTGATTTTTGATAGCCTAATTCTTCTAAGCGGTGTTCTATAACATGGCGGCCTGAGCGTGAGGTCATGTTTAACTGATTACTTGGTACGCCAACACTTTCTGGTGACATAATTTCATAAGTGTTTTGCGCTTTTAATACACCGTCTTGATGAATACCTGAGCTGTGAGCAAACGCATTTTCACCAACAATCGCTTTATTTGGCTGTACCGGCATATTACAAATTTTGGCCACTTGACGAGAGGCGCGATAAATTTCTTCGCTTTTTATGTCGGTATATACGTTTAAGTGGTCTTTACGCATTTTCATGATCATTGCCACTTCTTCAAGTGAACAGTTCCCCGCACGCTCACCTATACCATTAATGGTGCATTCAATTTGGCGTGCACCGGCTTGCACTGCGGCCACGGAGTTGGCAACGGCTAAACCTAAATCGTTGTGGCAATGCACACTTAAACGCGCTTTATCTATATTTGGCACGTTATTCATTAAATGACGGATCATTGCTGCGTATTCATCTGGAGTTACAAAGCCGACTGTATCTGGCAAATTAATGGTTGATGCACCGGCGTTAATTGCTTGCTCAACAATTTTGCATAAATCCCAATGCGGTGTACGCCCAGCATCTTCACACGAAAACTCAACATCATCGGTATAGTTACGCGCTAATTTAATAGATTTAACAGCCATTGCAGTGGCATCATCAAGACTCATACGCAACTTGTGTTCAAGATGAAGCGGGCTGGTGGCAATAAAAGTATGAATACGGCTTTGCTGTGCAGCGCGCAGCGCATCGCCACAGGCCTCGATATCTTTGGCAACCGAGCGAGCTAAGCCACAAATAATAGGGCCTTTAACCTCGGTGGCAATACGTTGCAATGAGCGAAAGTCAGCTGGGCTCGACACCGGAAACCCCACTTCCATTACATCCACATTTAAGCGGCTAATGGTATGCGCCAGTTGAACTTTATCGTCTTCTGTTAGGCTTGCTTTTAGTGCCTGCTCACCATCACGTAAGGTGGTATCAAAAATCCATACTTTATCTTGCTGTTGCATAACTGCCCCTCAATTCCTGTATTACCCAAATTTCTATTTATCCCTGCAGCGAGATAAAAAAAACCCCGCGGTTGCGGGGTTTTTAATGTTTAACTCAATGCAAACACACTAATCCCCGCTCACTTGCCGCAGCAGTAAGAGGTTTAGGTTTAGTGTAATTAAGCGAATAGTTTGCATCTGTTTTCTTGTGTGTGTGTCCAATGAGGCTTATTTTTATCATTGCAACGCAGTTGGCGCAAGCATAAAAATACCAAACAAATAATTAAAGGGGACTTTATGGGGATTTAAAATTCAAATAAAACTTGTAAGCAGAATAAAACATCCAATTTAAACCTGTAGCAGGCTTAAATTAATAAGCGCTGTAAAATACAGCGCTTATTTTAACTTTTTTTAATATCTATTCTTTATTTTCAGCACGTACGTAATTTGACGCGCCGCGCGTAATATAACGTAACTGCCATATAACTCGCTCTATCAGTTCATCGCGTTGCTGACCTTCAATATCAAGCGCTTCAGCGCCTGCATTAAATACCAAAGTAACCATGGCTTCTGCCTGAATATACGCATGAATAGCATCGCAGGGGGTTTCACTTTCTAAATAATGTGCGAGCTCTAAAATAAAGTGTTTCACTTCACGCGCCACTGCTGCTCTAAATGCTTTTGAGGTACCTGAACGTTCACGCAACAAAAGTCTAAACTGATTGCTTGAGTTATCAATAAACTCCATAAAAGTAACCACAGAGGTGTTGATTACACTGCCACCACTGGCTATTCGTCTGCGTGCTTGGCGCATCAGCTGGCGTAGGGTTAAACCCGCTTCATCAACCATGGTTAAGCCCAACTCGTTCATATCTTTAAAGTGACGATAAAAAGAGGTAGGCGCAATACCTGCTTCGCGTGCAACCTCACGCAAGCTTAAATTAGAAAAGCTATGATCAGCACTAAGCTGATTAAATGCAGCTTCAATTAATGCTTGTCGTGTTTTTTGTTTCTGTTGTGCTCTAACACCCGACATCAACAGCTCCCTGAGTGAGTTTGTAATAAATTTTTAATTAAAAAAATAGCTAATAGTACAGTCTAATACTTGACGGCAGCAGATTGAAATATTATTTTAGCTTACAGTTGTACGCTGAGAAATGATAAACATGAAAAAACCACCAATTATATGGACCAACGTCCTTTTCTTTAGCCTGACGTTTTTGGCTGCTATTACACTTGTACCTTGGTATGGGTTTAACTATGGCTTTACAGGCACGCAGTGGGTTGCTTTTGTAGCTTGCATGTTTTTTGCGGGATTATCGATCACCGCGGGCTACCACCGTTTATGGGCACATAAAACCTATAACGCACACCCTGCGGTTGAATTTATTTTTGCCCTTGGTGGTGCTTTTGCGCTACAAAATAGTGCGCTGCATTGGAGCAGCGATCATCGAATTCACCATGGTCAAGTTGATGACCCAGTTAAAGACCCTTATGCCGCCACTAATGGCTTTTGGTACAGTCACATTGGCTGGATGCTTCGCGACTACCAAGGCGACAGCTACGATGATTACAGCAACTGTCGTGATTTACAGCGAAATAAAATTGTTATGTGGCAGCACAAGCATTACTTAAAATTGGTAATTGCCATGAATGTTGGTTTACCGCTAGTACTCGGCTTAATGCTTGGTGATGTATGGGGCATGTTACTGTTAGCAGGCTTATTGCGTTTAGTGCTGAGTCAGCACTTTACCTTTTTTATTAACTCAGTAGCACATATTTGGGGTTCACGTCCTTACACTGAAAAAAATACCGCGAGAGACAATGGCTTTTTAGCACTGTTTACCTACGGTGAGGGTTATCATAACTTCCATCATATTTTTGCCAGCGATTACCGCAATGGCATTAAATGGTTTCATTACGACCCAACAAAATGGATGATCCGCTCACTCGCAGCCATTGGTTTAGCGAGTAAATTAAAGCGCACACCGGTTGAGCGCATTGAAAAAGCTAAAGCAGAAACCTTAATGAGTAAAACACAAGGTCGTCTTGCAAAATTGCCTTTAGCGCAAGATAAGCTTACATTATTACAACAAGAGTACGATTTGCTGCTTAAAAAGCTGCAAAATTATTGCTCATTACAAAAACAAGTGTTGGAAGCTAAAAAAAATAATATGGCAAAGCAGTGTGAAAAGTCGGCATTAATGGCACAATATCACGAGCTTGAAGCCGCCTGGGAAACACAAAAGCAGGCATGGCTAGCACTTAATGCGAGGTTATTAAAAGCCTCTTTTAGTTAAAATAGGAGTGGCTGTGGCCAAACAACCAGAAAAGAAAAAAGTACCCGTGAGCTACCAATATGATGCAATCATTATTGGCACGGGTCCTGGCGGTGAAGGGACCGCTATGAACCTCTCTAAAAGCAACAAAAAAGTAGCGGTTATTGAACGTCAAACTGCTGTTGGCGGTGGTTGTGTTCACTGGGGAACCATTCCTTCAAAGGCACTTCGTCATTCGGTTAGTCGCTACATTGAATACAAAGCAAACCCTTTGTTTAACGTAGGCGAGCGCCCAGTAAGACTTACTTTTCCTGATATTTTGCGCCATGCCAGTTCGGTAATTTCAAAGCAATCAAACTTACGCAGCAGCTTTTACGATCGTAATCGCATTCATATGTTTCAAGGCGATGCTAGCTTTGTTGATAAGCACACTATTGAAATTAGACGTAATGACGGTTCAACTGAACGCCTAACTGCACAAACTATTGTTATTGCTACCGGCTCACGACCTTATCGCCCACCAGGTGTTGATTTCACCCATTCGCGTATTTATGAAAGTGACACAATTTTAGGCCTTGAACACGACCCGCATCGCGTACTTATATACGGCGCGGGTGTAATTGGTTGTGAATACGCATCTATCTTCAAAGGGCTAGGTGCAAAGGTTGATTTAGTAAATACTCGCGATCGCCTACTTGCGTTTATGGATGCTGAAATATCTGATGCGCTTAGCTATCACTTTTGGAATAGTGGCATTGTTATTCGTCATAACGAAGAATTTGATCGCATTGAAACCCGCGATGACTGTGTTGTTATGCATTTAAAATCGGGTAAACGTGTAAAGGCTGACTGTATTTTATTTGCCAATGGCCGTACTGGTAATACTGATACATTGAATTTAGAAGCAATTGGCTTAAAAGCAGATAGCCGCGGACAAGTAAAAGTAAACGAAACCTACCAAACAGAAATAGACAACGTATATGCGGTAGGCGATGTTATTGGCTACCCAAGCCTTGCTAGTGCTGCCTTTGACCAAGGTCGAATTGCAGCAGATGCCATCGCTTGTGGTAACTGCGATGAAAAGCTGATTATTGATATCCCAGCCGGTATTTATACTATTCCTGAAATGAGTTCAGTAGGTAAAACAGAGCAGCAATTAACTGCCGCAAAAGTACCGTACGAAGTGGGACGTGCGCAATTTAAACACTTAGCACGTGCACAAATTGCAGGTACCGATGTGGGTAGTTTAAAAATATTGTTCCATACAGAAACCAAGGAAGTACTTGGCGTGCACTGCTTTGGTGAGCGTGCCTCTGAGATTGTTCACATTGGCCAAGCTATAATGGAACAAAAAAATGGTGGCAATACCATCGACTACTTTGTAAATACTACGTTTAACTACCCAACAATGGCAGAAGCTTATCGAGTTGCGGCATTAAATGGCTTAAACCGCTTGTTTAAGTAAGTGCTTAAGTAAAATAGTTTGCACAAAAAAGCCCGCTAATTAGCGGGCTTTTTATTGTTAGTTCATAACTTACTTGTGATATTGCGCACTTAGCTCATGCACAGCGTTAATAAATACACCCGCATTTTCTGGGTCAACATCTGGTGTAATACCATGCCCTAAGTTAAATACATGACCATTGCCAGTGCCAAAGTCTTCTAAAATCGTACCCACTTCTTGGCGAATACGATCTGGCGTGCCGTGTAGCATTGAAGGGTCCATATTGCCTTGTAGCGCCACTTTATCGCCAACACGACGTTTTGCATCACCAATATTAATAGTCCAATCTAGGCCTACTGCATCACAACCTGTTGCTGCAATTGCCTCAATCCATTGGCCACCATTTTTAGTGAACAAGGTAACCGGTACTTTACGGCCATCATTTTCGCGAATTAAACCATCAACGATTTTATGCATATACTGCAGTGAAAACTCATTGTAGTCACGCGGGCTCAATACACCGCCCCATGAGTCAAATATCATCAGTGATTGTGCACCCGCTTTAACTTGCGCGTTTAAGTAATCAATCACTGAATCAGCTAGCTTATCAAGTAGTAAATGCAGTGTTTGTGGCTCAGCAAATGCCATTTTTTTGATTTTACCAAAAACCTTACTACTTCCGCCTTCAACCATATAAGTTGCAAGTGTCCAAGGTGAACCCGAGAAACCAATTAATGGCACTTCACCTTTAAGCTCACGACGAATAGTGCTTACAGCATTCATTACATAGCCAAGCTCATCGGTAGGATCAAGTTTAGGAATTTTTTTAACATCGGCTAATGATGAAATTGGGCGTTCAAACTTAGGGCCTTCACCCGTTTCAAAGTACAAGCCTAATCCCATTGCATCTGGAATAGTTAAAATATCACTAAATAAAATAGCGGCATCTAATGGGTAACGACGCAGAGGCTGTAATGTTACTTCACAGGCTAACTCAGCATTTCTACACAGGCTCATAAAATCGCCCGCTTGTGCACGTGTAGCACGGTATTCAGGTAAATAACGTCCAGCTTGACGCATCATCCATACTGGCGTGACATCAACAGGTTGCTTGGCAAGGGCACGTAAATAACGGTCGTTTTTTAATTCGCTCATAGCGTATAGAGTCCTAGGGCTTTTAGAAATTGTGCAAGATTGTACCACCATATTTGCCCCCCCTCTATCGCTAAGCGATTAAATCGCCACAGAGTAGCGCCAGATCAAGTAATTTTTTGTTTTCATTTCGTTTTGTACACAAAACAACCAAGCAAACGTTAATAGTAAAAACTTTTCATTAAACTATTTGCAACATTTATAAAAGCTTGATATTGTTATTCCGCGTTAACATAACAATAACAATAACAATAATCGTTAATATAAAAATAATAAAAATCTCTAATAAAAATAAGAATGCTTGTTTAAACAAGTCTAGTAAAGAAATTAAACCACCGTAATTGGTGGTTTTTTCTTTCCTGCAATAAATACTTACAACTTATACCCGTAAACAAAACCCTCTGTGGTACTACATCTATTTTACTTGTTGATATACACGCCAATTAAATATATCTTGGATGATAGAAACTTTATTACCAATTTAAAATCCAACCCAGCTTAGGAGAAGAATTATGCTGAAGCGTGTAGAAAAAGCTCAACAAAAGTGGGGGGGTAGCCATACGGTCATCGACAATTGGTTAAACGAACGCCAAGAGCTGATTGTACTTTACTGTAAAATTGCAGGCTTTTCACCTTACGAGAAAAAAGATCAGTCTTTGCCTGAACCGTCTCAAATTCAAGCTTTTTGCCAAATATTGATGGATTACCTATCGGCTGGGCACTTTGAAGTGTACGACGATATTGCTAAAGCTTGCGAAAAGAAAGGCCTAGAAAGCCAACAACTGGCAAATACTATATACCCACGTATTTCAGATACCACAGACATTGCTCTGGATTTTAACGATAAATACGCTGAAGTAGACGCTGAAGATTTATTAGTAGGATTTGATAATGACCTATCGGTAATGGGTGAAGCACTGGAAGCGCGCTTTGCACTTGAAGATGAGTTAATTGATAACTTATATTCTAATCACGCAGATTAATCAGTTATTCAGTGCAATAAAAAAGGGACCTAGGTCCCTTTTTTGTTTTATATAAATACTTATTCTGCAGCGGCAGCTTCTGCATCATTTTGAATTTCTAATAACTCAACTTCAAAAATAAGTGTTGAATTAGCAGGAATTTTACCTAAATCACGGTCACCGTAAGCAAGGTCTGAAGGAATGGTAAATTTGTACTTAGAACCTACAGGCATAAGCTGTAAGCCTTCAGTCCAACCAGGAATAACACGGTTTAGTGGGAAAGTTGTTGGCTCGTTACGTGAATAAGAGCTATCAAATTCAGTACCGTCTAAAAGAGTACCTTTATAATGTACTTTAACCACGTCAGTCGCTACTGGCTTAGCGCCTTCGCCTTGGCTCAATACTTCGTACTGTAAACCAGACTCAGTAACCATTACGCCTTCTTTGTTAGCATTCTCAGCTAGGTATTTCTCACCCTCAACTTTGCTTTTTTCAGACTCAACCTTTGCTTTTTCTTCTTGTTTAGTGCGCACTGACTCATCTAATGCTGTTAATACTTCACGAATTTTTTCTTCGTCAATTTTAGCATTACCGGCAAGTGCATCTTCAAAACCACGCATTAATAATGCTTGATCTAATTCGATACCAATTTCTTTTTTATCCGCTAGGTCTTTATTTAAAAAGTTACCTACAGATGCCCCAATACCGTAAGCTTGTTGTTGCGCTACAGTATCTAGTTTAACGTCTGCTTGCTCTTTTTTTGCTTCTTGATTACAAGCTGTAAGCGCTAAAACTGACGCTGCAATCAATGACAATTTAATCGTCTTTCTCATTTTAAATCTCCGACACACTTTGCAGTTGTCATTTATTGTAATATTACTAGTTAAAGATTAACGGCCTACATGGTAGGCTGCTTGTTTAATAGCTAAACTAAAAACATATCCAGTGATTAGACAAACAACCTAGGCGTTTTTCGCAACCTAGTCTAACCTCTCAGTCACGAAGAGTTAAGAGGAAATACCTGTAATATGTCGTTATTTCGTACTTTTTTAGTTGCTACCTGCTGTTTATTAACAATTGCATGTAGTGATGAAAAACAACAAGCAGTGGCTAGTTTTGAGCACACGGCACAAGGTGCTTTCTCATCCGCACTCTCGCATGATGGTCAATACAGCTTAGTGTCTTCTATCAATCATGGGGTCGCACTTTGGGATAATCAACAGCAAGCCCTTAAATACCAATGGTTTCAACAACAAGCGCAAGACAGCCTTGTTTACGCTGTAGCCATTGCTTTTGATAATAGCGTGGCTGTTACCGCCGAAAAAACCACCTTCGCCGTTTGGGATATTGCCACAGGCAAAAATAAAGGCTTTTATAAAATACAAAAAGCCAGCATCCGCGATATTGCCATTAGTAACCAAGGCAACAGTGTTGTGTACGGGCGCAGCGATGGCGTTGTAGTATTTATAAACCTTAACACAGGCAGACGCATTGAATTTTTAGGCCACCAAGATAAAGTAAACACCGTAGACCTATCACCTAATGGGCGCTATGCATTGAGCGGCTCAAACGATTATGTGGCCTACTTATGGGATACCCAAAGTGGACAAGTTATTCATCGCTTTAATCACCCAACCCGAGTAACCCGAGTCGCTTTAGATCCTCAAGGGCGTTATGCTTTTACCGCCGACAGTATGGCACAAGCAAATGTATGGAAGCTGACTACAGGTGACCTTGTTAGTAAACTAAAGTATATTGCGCGTCAGAAAATTTTTACTGCGGTGCGCTTTAACGACCAAGGCACTTTATTAGCAACCGGTTCACCGAACAAACGAGTGGATTTATGGCAGCTAAATAGTGGTGAAAAAATTCAAACATGGCAAGTGACCCCGCGAGAAGGCAGCAAGCCAAAATCAGCAGTGGTACTTGATGTGACATTTACAGATAACGGTAAATCATTGTTAACTGAAAGCTCAAGCGGAATCGCTGAGCGCTTTATTATACGAGAACCAAATGAACACAATTGAACATCGGTTAATGGAACTTGAGGCTAAAGTGGCTTTTCAAGACGAAACGATTGAAATTTTAAATGATGAAATAAAAGTTCACCAGCAACAGTTGGCAAAAATAAAGCGCCAAACCGAGTTGCTGGCTGAAAAACTGAAAGAATCGCAGTCATCGCAGCCTATGATGTCGAATATGCCAGAGCCACCGCCGCCGCATTATTAAGCACTACTAGCAAGGCGCTAGTCGCCTGGATTAAACACGCCAATGATCTGTTCAAATTGGCGTGTTGATGCCTGTACTGCTTGCTCTGGTTGAGCCATTTTATGACCACACTGCATACATTCAACTTTTTCTACGTCGTGCTCTTTGTAAAGCATTAACATATCCATAGTTTTACACTCAGGACACGTTGCTCCAGCAATAAATCGTTTTTTATGTTTCACTTCGCTTTTCCTACCGTTTTGACTAACGTTATTTTATCGCAATATTTACCTACTTGATACGATTGATATGGCTAATAAGATCCGTGTTATAATGGCGGCAATTCAATCAAGGCACAGTAAAGTAACGTATTTATGATCCAAATCTCAGAAATAGAACTGCTTCGCGGTGGCAAAGCTTTATTAAAAAATGCATCAGCTACACTATTCCCAGAGCACAAAGTAGGCCTTGTTGGTGCCAATGGCTGTGGTAAGTCAACGCTATTTAGTTTATTAAAGTCTGAGCTTTCGTTGGATGGCGGTAATTGCAGTATTCCTAAAGATTGGTCACTGGCCTCAGTAAAGCAAGAAACCCCCGCCCTTGAAATAAGCGCCATAGATTACGTACTGCAAGGCCACCCTGAATACTACGCACTAAGAATTGCGTTGCGTGAAGCCGAGCAAAATAACGATGGCGACACTCAAGCTAAGGTGCATATTCAGCTTGAAAATATTAAAGGCTATAGCATTGAAGCCAAAGCAGGTGAGCTGTTACATGGTTTAGGCTTTGCTAATAATCAAATAGAAAACCCGGTAAGTGCATTTTCGGGTGGTTGGCGCATGCGCTTAAACTTAGCCCAAGCGCTTATTCGCGATGCCGACTTACTGTTACTGGATGAGCCAACAAACCACCTAGATTTAGATGCCGTGTATTGGCTCGAGCGTTTTTTACGTGCCTACACCGGCACGCTAGTACTTATTTCTCACGACCGTGAGTTTTTAGATGCTGTGGTTGATCAAATTTGGCATATAGATAAACAACTTATTAATGTGTACAAAGGTAACTACTCGCAGTTTGAACGCCAAAAAGCTGAGCGCCTATTGCAGCAGCAAGCCATGTTTGAAAAACAACAAGAACAAATAGCGCATCTTGAGCAGTTCATTACCCGCTTTAAAGCCAAAGCTAGTAAAGCCAAACAAGCACAAAGCCGTGTTAAAGCGCTAGAGCGCATGGAAAAACTTGCCCCAGCACATGTTGACTCGCCATTTGATTTTGAATTTGCTGAGCCAACCGCCCTGCCCAATCCGCTAATGACACTCGACAAAGCCAAAGCCGGTTATGGCGATGTCACCATTTTAAACAGTATTAAGCTGAACTTAGTACCAGGCAGCCGTATTGCACTACTGGGTAGAAATGGCGCAGGTAAATCAACACTGATTAAATTACTATCAGGTGACTTACAACCTCAAGCAGGTGAAGTGTTTCAGCATCAAGGCTTAAACATTGGCTACTTTGCGCAGCATCAACTGGAGTCTCTAGATTTAAAAGCCAGTGCCGTCACCCACCTGCAACGCTTAAACCCAAAAGCCAGCGAACAATCATTGCGTGACTTTTTAGGCGGTTTTGCCTTTGTAGGCGATAAAGCACTCGACCCTGTAGCTCCCTTTTCTGGCGGTGAAAAAGCCCGTTTAGTACTGGCTATGTTGGTTTATCAAAAACCAAATTTACTACTACTCGATGAGCCAACCAACCACCTTGATTTAGAAATGCGCCACGCTTTAGTTATGGCATTACAAGGCTTTGAAGGCGCTATGGTCACGGTATCGCATGACCGTCATATGCTTAAAAATACCGCCGATGAATTTTATTTAGTTGATAATGGCGAGGTCACCCAATTTGGCTACGACCTAGATGCATATTATCAGTGGCTGCTTAATGCTAATAAAGAAGCCGCTAAAAACGACACCGACGAAGAGCCAAAAGCCCATTCACAAGTTAACCGTAAAGAGCAAAAGCGCTTAGAAGCCGAGTTTAGAAAAGCGATTCAGCCGCTGAAAAAGCAAATTGAAAAACTTGAAAAGCAATTAGATAAATTTGCTGCAGAACTAGCTGACGTTGAAGAGGCGCTAGGCGATAACACTCTCTATAACGACGAAAATAAAGGCAAGCTTAAAGAGTTAATTACTAAACAAGCCACACTTACGCCTAAGCTTAACGATGTTGAAGAAGAGCTACTTATGGCCCTTGAAGAAATGGAACAAAAAGAGCAGGCATTCGCCGATGAACTTACTTAAAAGCAACGATTTTTGGCAGTTTGCATGTAACCTTTATAGCAAAGGTGACATGCAAACGCGCCTGTTGGATTATCAAAACCAGCTAGGTAAAAACGTCAACCTATGCTTGTTGCTGTATTACTTAGATTCTCTCAATCTAGCTATTAACCAAACACAGCTAAACAAGCTTGAACAATCAATTAGTGAGTTTGATAAGCTGGCATTGAAGCCTCTACGAGCCACACGTGCCTACTTAAAAGCCAATCAAGCCGAGATTACAGATTACGCCGCAATTCGAAAAGCACTTCTCGGTGCCGAGCTAAAATTAGAAAAGCAGCAACAAATAATATTGATTGATGAAGTTAATAGTATGAATTTAACACCTTGTGCAACGCCCAATAACAGCGATAAATATTTGGCATAATTTTTCACTGTTAATTTCATCAGATCATAAAGCCATTTATATTATGAATATTAGCTCTTATATTCATGTTTACTTTTATACACCAAGCTATATATCTTTAGTTTTGTATTGAAATACCTCTTCTAAAGGTAAGTTAAAAACTAAAGAAATTTTAAAAGCCACCTCTAAAGTGGGTGAATATTTATTTGCCTCAATTGCCATTACCGTTTGCCGCGTTACGCCAATAGCATCTGCTAACTGCTTTTGCGTCATTTCATCGCGTAAAAAGCGTAATGTTCGAATAGAGTTAGTTATTGCATACTCACTCATAAATATCACCCGTTCTGCCTTTATAAAGCTGCGCTATGTAATTGACTATTTCGGCAATCAAAAAAGCGCCTACCATGATATGCATTGGTAAATATGGAATATTATATTCGATAGCTGGGCCCCAGTTATTAGCTTCAATTTGATATTGAAAAATAGCAACACAAATTCCCGCCTGTAAGATTATGGCCTTGTATTTATAACCCACTAAATTTATTTGCTTTTCTCTCACATCAGGTGGCTGATTTAATTCATTATCACTGATAAATGCAAGTAATAAATAGCTCAATACTATAAGTATCACAGAATAAATTAGCACCTGTAGCAATAAGCCAGATAACCAAGAAACAGAACTAAGCTGCTGCGTACTCGCATCCATTAGGCTGTTTACATAAAAGTAAGATATGTACACGCTTACTAGTAAATCGATACTCAGCGTCAGTTCTCTAAAACTTATACTTTGTAAAAGTTCTTTAAAGTGCTCTGAACGAGTCATATAAAGCTAACTCCAAGTAAAATATTTTTGACTTTTAAACTATAAGTTCACTTTTTAGCCATGTCAAATATATTTAACACTAGGTTTGTTTTGTTTAACCTAAAACAAAGCAACGGTTATTCAAAGCTGAACTTTGCTGACCATCTTTATTATAAAAGTGATTAAAAAATCGCAGATAATTTACTAAAAAGTGCAAAATCGACTTAACTTTATTGATCAAAATCAACATCTGCATTGCCCATTTTATAATCTGTAAAATAGCTTGATCTGGATCATATCAAGTACCACTGAGCCAGCCTATGATTACCCTATAGACATCAGGAGGCAATTATGGACGTATTCTTTAGAGATTTTTTTAGCGACCCAGTACTATTTTTATCATTTGGATTTTTAGGCGTCGTTATTAGTTTATGCCTCTTCTTTGTGTATTTTTTCATGAAAAAAGTACACGATGCAGACATTAAAGAACAGCATTAAGCACGACGCACAAAGCGCCTTATTAGTTTACTGATTAGGCGCTTTTTATTTTTAAATATAAAAAATTTGCTACACTAGCGCTTCGTTAATTGCAAAGTGCGTAGTACAGACATGATCCCTAAGTTCAAACCCGCATGGTGGATGACCAACCGACACGTTCAAACCATAATACCGCGTTTTTTCCGCCCTTTTCATCATACTCGCTACGAACTTGCGCAACTTGATACGCCCGACGGAGACTTTATTGAGCTTGCTTGGTCACTTCCGCATAACGAAAAAGCACCACTCGCAGTGGTACTTCATGGGCTTGAAGGCAACATAAACAGTTTTTATGCCAAAGGCATGATGAAGGCATTAAAAAAGCAAGGCTTTGCTGTCGCATTGATGCACTTTAGAAACTGCTCAACCGAAGTAAACCGCTTACCCAGAGCCTACCATAGTGGCGACACCGCCGATTTAGCTTTTTTTATAAATCATTTAAAACAACAATTTCCAAATCGCCCTATTGTAGCGGTGGGTTTTTCATTGGGTGGTAATGTACTCGCTAAGTATTTAGGCGAAGAAAACATTCACTGCCCGCTTAACGCAGCTGCCGTGATATCTGCGCCCTATGATTTATCATCATCTAGTGATGTTATTCGTAAAAGCTTAGGTAAAATTTATCAAAAATATTTGCTCGATCGAATGAAAAAGTCGATGCAACGTAAATTACCGCAAATTAAACAACAGATACCGATCACCACTGATCAATTAATGGAAATTGACGATTTATTAGAGTTCGATAACCAGCTTACAGCACCGTTGCATGGCTTTGAGAATGCACACGATTACTACAAAAAAGCCAGTGCGATGCCGTACTTAAAAGATATTGCGACACCTACACTGATTATCCATGCCAAAGACGACCCTATGCTGTCGATTAAAGCGGTTCCAAGTAGTCAGGATGTAAGTGAGCATGTTACGCTGCGTATCTCTGAAAAAGGCGGCCACGTTGGTTTTATTAGCGGTAACAACCCGTTTAAACCGGTGTATTGGTTAGAGCAAGTGGTGCCTGATTATTTTAAGCAATGTGTATTTAATAACACCGATAAAGAGTGACTATGATTATTCCTTTTGAACAACTTGATAAAGACACACTGTACAACCTAATTGAAAGCTATGTACTGCGTGAAGGCACAGATTATGGCGAACAAGAATTCAGTATTGAAAGTAAAGTGGCGCAGGTAAATCAGCAATTAAAAAGCGGCGAAGCTATGGTGTTTTTCTCTGAACTGCACGAATCGGTCACCATAATCTCTAAAAGTGAATTCAAAGCACTGCAAAGTGAAGCGCAATTCGACGAGTAAACTTGTCAGACACGACGTAAAAATAGACAATGGTTTTTTTAACTCAAAGAGCCATTATAAATGATAAAACTAAGCTCACTAGTTGCTGCAATGTCGATTGCATTAACCGGCGCAGTCAGCGCTGAAATAACCCCTTCAGATAAAGCAATTAAGCTTGCTCACGATACCATTTTAATCGACACTCACATTGATGTACCTTACCGCATTCATGATAAATGGGCGGATGTAACTAAAGCCACTGAGGGCGGCGATTTTGATTACCCTCGTGCAGTAAAAGGCGGTTTAAACGCGCCATTTATGTCGATTTATATTCCTGCTCATTTAGAGTTTGAAGGCAAAGGAAAAAGCTTCCAATTAGCGAATCAATTAATTGATGGTATGGAAGCGATTGCGTTTCGTGCTCCAGATAAGTTTGCCATTGCTGACTCAACACAAGACATTGAGCAACAGTTCAAGGACAATAAAATATCAATCGCCATGGGCATGGAAAACGGATCGCCTATCGAGGGCGAAATGAAAAACCTACAACACTTCTTTGATCGTGGCGTACGTTACATCACCCTAGCTCACTCGCAAAGCAATCATATTTCTGACTCATCATACGATATTCGTCGCAAGTGGAAAGGCTTAAGTCCATTCGGTAAAGAGCTAGTAAAAGAGATGAATAACATCGGCATGCTGATTGATGTATCGCATATTTCGGACGATGCATTTTATCAAGTAATGGAATTGTCTAACACACCCGTTATTGCATCACACTCTTCACTACGTAAATATACGCCTGGTTTTGAGCGTAATATGAATGACGACATGCTGTTAGCCCTTAAGAAGAACGGTGGTGTGATTCAAATTAACTTTGGCTCAAGTTTTGTTACTTCAAAAGCCGGAAGTTGGTACGATCAATTCAAAAGTAAAAAGCAAACAATTACTGAAGAAGGCAAAAAAGTAGCTAAAGATTTTGATGCTATGTACCGCGCTAAAAATCCATTCCCATTTGCTAGCCTTGAGCAAGTGCTTGATCATATTGATCACGTTGTGAAGCTAATTGGTATCGATCATGTTGGTATTGGCTCTGATTACGACGGTGTAGGTGACTCACTGCCTATCGGCTTAAAGGATGTATCTAGCTACCCTAACCTAGTTCAAGGTTTGATTGACAGAGGTTACAGCGATACCGATATTAAAAAGATTTTAAGCGGCAATACACTAAGAGTGTGGAAGCAAGCTGAGCAATACGCAAAATCGCATTAAGCTTTATGCGCTAGGCTTAGGTCTAGCGCTTTTAGCCACTTAAAACACCGTATTTCGCCACTCACGCCCCGCCTTCTTAATTAATCCGTATATTTCATCTTCATTTAACACACTTTTTAACAGACTTATATTTCGAAAACAGATAAATTACCCATTTTAGAGGCAGATTATTTTATGACTATAAACAAAGGAACTATTGCGATTACTATAGCAACACTTGCCTTGGTAATTTCATGCTACGGAACATTTTTTAAAAATCAGCCCAGTTCGCTTAATAAACCCAAGCAGCAACAGCTAAGCCCCACAGTTTCTATTATTACTCCTACAGAATACCAGCAATCAAATGAAGCCTTAATTGACGAACTAAGCAAGAAAGTAAGTTCGCTACAACGCCAATTAGCTAACTTAAAACTACACGCTAATGGCTCTTATCAAGAACAAGATACCGACGAATTTAAGGAACTTGTTCTTAACGTACTTGAGGAAAAGCAGCAGCAAGAAGCTGAGGAACTGCGCGAACAAAATCCTCTTTATGGTTTTTATGCAGATTTACCAGAAGACTATGATTTAAGGATCAAATCAGAACCAGATTATGCTAAACAAATAAACTCTCAATTAAGAGAGCAAACTTTAGATCCAAGCATCTCTGATTTAAATAGGTTAGCTGCACTTAGCCAACTGCAAATGAATATGTATATTCTAAATAAATCTACTATGCCTGAGTATGACTATGAAGTAGTAGGTAACATTTTAAATTTAGCGAACAACAGTAGTGACGAAAAATTTAAAATTCAAGCTGTTGAGTTAACAACTCAAACACCGGTACTTGATTACCGCCTTGCAGAACAATTTACAAACTTGTTAGAGCGAGACACGAATGATTATATCCGTCGCTTAGCTGCACAAGGGTTGATGGCGCAATACTACCAAGCTCAAAATAAGCAAGATGGATATACGAAGCAAATGGCGCAGCATCTACTTTCAGTTTATAACAATAGCTCTGACAATGCAGTCAGAGCAACGCTTGACGAAATGATGGGTAACCAAGATATGCTTGATGAGTTACGTAAGAATGCTGGTTACTAACTGATTAAGTTCATGCTCCTGCTCTGTTACAGCGATAACATTAATACTTTTACTTCAGACATTAAAAAACCCGAGGCTAAGCTCGGGTTTTTTTAATGCTTAATGCATTACAACAGTTGATTACTTAACGATAATTGCCACAAAGCACCTACGCCTAAGGTAAGAGCGCCACCTTCATGCTTTATCCTCTAAGTTCGATAAAACTTAACTCAAGTGACAATGTTAAAATTAACACCGAGCTGCTTTACCTAAAACTTTCAACCTTGCACCTGCAACCTGTATTTTATTGCAGGTATTAAAAAACCCGAGACTAAGCTCGGGTTTTTTTAATGCTTAATGCACTACAACTGTTGATTACTCAACGATAGTTGCAACAACACCAGCACCAACAGTACGGCCACCTTCACGGATAGCGAAACGAAGACCTTCGTCCATCGCGATTGGCGCGATTAGAGTTACTGTCACCTTGACTATATCCCCAGGCATTTCC